>NZ_JXIS01000064.1:0-8292 GCF_000836715.1 Bacillus sp. L_1B0_5
TTTTTTTTTTTTTTTTTTTTGGTACGCGACTTGGGAAGGGTGTTGCTCTTATTTGATGAGACTTTATTAAGTAAAAATTAAAAGAAATCCTTTAATAACACTATTCTCTAAGTTCATCTATTATTTTTAGGTACGCAATGTGGGAAGAGTGTTGCTACTTTTTTTGAAAAATAGGTACGCGACTTGGGAAAGGTCGCTATAAAAATATATATAATTTTTTATTGAATTTCTTAAATTCCTTGATATACAAAGGGATAGTAGTGATTTATCTAGCGAAATAGGTACGCAACTTGGGAAAAACGTTGCTTATTTTTAATGTATATCTGTAGATTTAAATGTAAAATGTTGCTTATTAAAGATAATAGGTACGCAACTTGGGAAAAGCGTTGCTTTTTTGATAAGAAGGGTATGAAATCGGGCGAAATATTGCCAATTTTACAAAAAAATCACATCTTTTTGATAGGTGAAAAATTCTGTCTCAGAACTTTCTAAGCTTAACTCTAAAAAATGAACAAGGAGAATTAATCTTTAAAATCTAGAATAAGAAAAATAAGTACATACAATTGTCTTGGAAATTGGATGAGACCTATATAAAATTTAAGGGTTAAAGCTAGTAATTTATATATTCTTTCAAAACCCCATTTGGAATGGTATGAATGATTAGTAGCAATTGGTATAATTGTATTAGAAGCAATTAGGAGGATTATTAGTGGAGAAGTTAAAAGTACTATTTCAAAACACTTTATATATAGCCTATCCTTTATTTACTGGGGTAAAGGGGAATGATAAGATTTTAAATAAATGGCAAAGATTTTATCAAGATGTGGAAAAAGATCTACAAAAAATATATAACTCAACTTATTCATCACAGACTTTCGAAAGGCTAGTAAAATGGGTTTCTAAAAAAGAAGCCTTAGGATTATCTGCAATAGATATTCTCCCTAAATTAGATAATCATAAGGAAGAAATTTACGAATGCCTAAGAGATGACTTATTAATGGAATTTGGAGTTAAACTGCCTGTTTTCACAAAAGAATTACCTTTAAATTCAGGACCTAAAAGTGAATATATAGAACGAAGTAATGCAGGATTTATGTATCATTTATCAGATACAATTGCCAAGAATAAGTTTGCAGATGACCAAGATAAGGAAGGTCGTATTGCTCAGTTACCGGATAAACAAAATAGTCTTGTGGTAGTATCTTCTCGCGATGATGGTGATATGAAATTACAGAGAGAGGAGTTGAAAAAGTGGAATACGCTAATTGATTCTACATTTTTAACTAGAGTAATGGATGATTTGACGGCGGACTGCCTAGATATTGTAACAGAACTATGGGTAAAGAGTGCAGAAAATGATAAGACCATTGTGCCTGTACATTACGAACAAATCCTAGATATGTGTAATATGAAACAAATTAAGAACGGTAAAACTTATTATCGAAAAGAAGACAGATTAAAAATTATGGAGCGTTTAGCTGCTCTTGCTAGTATTTTTATTTATGTAAATGAAGATAATGAGATAGTGATTTTAAATGAAGAGGATCCAAATGAAACTTTAGCTTATAAAAAGCAAAGAATTAGAAGATTATTTGTAATGGACGAAATTATTATTGCAAAAGATGTTGATACAGATAAAACATTAGGTATAGAGAGCATGAACGTTACACCAGGTAGTTTTTTATCGAAATATCTATACGGTTCTGAAAAACTGACAGGTTTATTATCTAAAAAGGCATTAGAGTATAACAGTAAACAACAGAGGTATCATAAAAGGTTGACAAGATATTTAAGTTGGCGTTGGCGTATTCAACAATCATATCAACATTTAACACATTCATATAGTATTGGTGGTCCCAAAGGAGTTTTACAGGTAATGGAGATAAGTATGAAAAGAAAGCCAAGTCTAATCAGACAAGTTTTTGAAAAGACTTTAGATGACCTTATGAGAGACCAAGTAATTCAAGAGTGGAAATACTCTCCTGAAATAGATGAAGAGAAATGTAAGGGGAAAAATTGGTTTGAAAACTATTGGTTAAAGTTAAAAATAATTATTTCTCCTACAAATGAGCTTGTTAAATTACAACAAGAGTTAATTATTAAGAAAAGTAGGAAACAGGTACCATTTTTCATTGAAATAGAAGGAAAGCAACCAGTTATTGAAGAGGAGACAATTAGTATATTAAATCAAGAGAACCCAAATAGCATTGAATTTTATATCGAAAAGATGAACACGTACAAAGAGAAGAATAATAAAAGTATACGTGAGTTTGCAAAAGAAATTGAGATTTCATATTCAACACTTTCAAGAATGTTATCTGGAAAAAGAAAAAGATTAAATGACGATACGAAAAATAAGTTAGATAAGTGGATAGAGAGACAAGAGGTAGTGAATTTATTATAAATTTATTGCCTTTTGTAATCTAACATATTTTTCATCTTGGCTTAATATAAGTATATGAGAAAGAGCAGTATAATAAAAGGAACACAAGAGGGTGCTTGCTAAGTATAACCTAATTAAATAATGAATATAGTTTTTAAAAGGTGCAATAAAAATAAGTAGTTGTTTGTTTTCGTAATCGTTGTACTTTTTTAAAAATCCAAAACAAAAGCTGAGGAACTTTATTCCTTAGCTTTTGTTTTGGATTTAACTTTAATGAATAAAACATCTGTAGAACTGGGGTATTTAATTTTTAATATTTAAATATTAAAAATTGGTTTATTTAACAAATCTGTATATTTTTATTAATATTAATTTTGGTAAATAACTGATTGAACGATATTCAATCAGTTTATGTATCTAAAGAAATAGCAAAGGAAATGAGTATAATCATAAGTGAGAGAAATATGTCGAAAAAATATAAAAGGATTTTTGGTAATAATAGCAAATTATATTTATCAAAATAAAAATTTAGGAGGTTTAGATGGATACATTTCGAGATAAATTAAGGTTGGGTGCAATAGATATTAATCAGAATGATAAAAATGGAGTATTTCTACGTCAATTTGATGAGGTTCGATATAAAGAAGAAAAGTATATCATTATTTGGCATCCAATATATGAGGAGTTTGTTGCATCTCATCATACAAGAAAATTCATTCCATATGAATTGTTGAATAGAGTTGAATATAAAAAAAATCTAAAAGAAAATGTACCTAAATAATTATGTACCAATAGTAAAATTAAGAATAGAACTTCAAATATTAATTATAGCAAAAATCTAAAAAATTTTTTTTGAAAGGTGAGTAATGCAATGATTAATAATTGGATGACAATTATCGAAGTTGAAAAGGTAACAGAAATTTCATATGTAATCATAAGACGCTATATTAGAATGCACGGTCATCACTTAAGGGTAAAAAAACAGGGGAAAAACTACTTGATTTCTAAGGAATACATTCATATTTTATTAAAAATACGATTGTATTATCAGGAAGGAAAAACGACAGAGCAAATAGAGGATGTGCTCTGTTCTGTACATATCTTACCCAAAATAAATATTAATGAAAATGAAAAGTCTATGGTACTTAATGTTACAGAGACTTTAATACATATGAATTCAGGTTTGAACGATTTAAATAGAAAGTATGATGGATTATTACACGAATTTGAAAAACAAAAAGAATATATTGAGGATGTATTAACAAAAAGACAGCAAAAATTATTGTTAAAGTTTCAGGAAACGGAAGGATTCAATAGTAGGCAAGATAAAAAATGGTGGAAGTTGTGGAGACTATAATATTTACAATACAGTATTTGATATACTGAGAGAGAAGAGGGAGAATTATTTAGTTAATGATGTACATGGTTGTGTTATTATATTTACTCTGAAGCTAATATTTTCATCGTGATACATGGTACAAAATATTAGTTTGATCAAGGATATATAGTTTCTAAATATCTCACAATAATACGATTATTTGTTCGTTAGTTTTGTTTATTAGTTTTTGGTTTAAACCAACATGCTCTTATACAATAGAGAGGTGCGGCACTAAAAAACTCAATTAACTGGTGGAAGTAGGGATTTTACCAGCAAAGGCGAACAGAAATTTTGGTATTACTGACTTTTGAGAGGGCAGTGTAGTATTACTCCTTCTACTTTGAGAACAATTTGCAAGAACTTACGGATTCTTCTATGTCTCCCATCCTTAAAGTTTCACTTGGGTCTTGTAAGTAATTGTTTAATTCACAAAATCTGTAATTATTTTTTGTATTTAATTAGTTCTAAGTACTAAGTTGAATAAATAGATGCTATTCAAACGATTTTTCAAAGTAGAATTGGCTGCTTGCCACGATGAACATCTACGTGCGACTACAGTTTATAGGAATAAAATATATTCTATTAAAGCTATAACAGTCATCACTTTGATAGGTTTATCTAGTGGTTCTCGATAAGACTTGATAATACCAGTAAGTATTTCTTGTAACAAGCTGTACACACTCGTTGTTCATAATATTTGTATAATTTTAACATTTACTAACCCATACTTTTTACGTTGATTTTTAATATAGTACTCTACTACATCTATTGGTGCCCCTTCTGTAGTAATTAAACAAAAACCTCTCGATCAAAACAATTTTCTCTAAAGTTTCTTTCTTACTCCATGAGAGATTCTATTTATAAATGAAAAATTCATATTTATATGCATTAATGAAATTTTTCATTTTTTAATTATGATGTCGCCTCAAACAAGATATGTATCTGTTCAACATCATAAGTCTATTCTACTAATTTTACATTTTGTTTCTTGAATAATTAGATATCTATGGATTTTTCATAGTCTGATATATCATCACACACATATTTTCGGTGTTTTATAACTAATACAATAGCAATTACAAATGGCTATTATTATCAAATTTCAGTGCTATATCAACCCTTATAATTTAATAAAACTAATTATATAAGAATTAGAAGTCTATAGTGAAACTAGATGTTGTTTGATTATGCCAAATTGAAACTTATCGCTGAGTTATTGCCCTGCACCTGCTCGAGAAAGGAGAATCCTTTTGGAGAATCTGTTAAAAATGAATCTTATAATGAGTGTCTGTATATATTAGTGTTTTTTGTATAGAATAAAATAGTGTTGCTTAAGATCCTAACGTCAGACCTTAAGACCATGTTCTAGAAACATCTGTTTGAATTGCTTCTTTGTGACGAATGTATTTCTTTCTTTATTTTCTATAATAATGGCATGCACTCCTATTTTTTTCTCGTTCATATGTATGATTTTTTTAAGTACAAAAGATTAGAAATGTTTAAGAAGTTAATGGAAAAAAATACATAGGGGGAACTTTCGGAGGAATGGAAAATTAATCAATAAACAAGTTAGTTATATAAATATAAACTAATAATATTATAATAAAAATAAAAGACTAGCATTGGGTCTTTAAAAACCTTATAATCTCTTAATTCATGAAAGTAATTTGTATAATCAGTGGAAAAGGCAGATTAAATCATCTAGAATGGCAGTTTTAATTACTAAGAGCGTATTTGTTTAAATATTTTTAGGCAAGTTATACTTCATTTTTAAGTGGTTCAGGATGTGCTGATAAACAGAGACTTGTTTATAGTTAACAGATTCTTGTGAGTTATCTTGATTTGAAGATAAATATTTTTATGTTAATATAAATTTTAGTTTATTTTATTTGTATGTTTATACTTTCAATACTATATTGTAATTCCGAGGAAAAATCAAATAATTAGAATATTAGAACTTTAGGGAATTACTAATAAGATATATTCCTGTTATAAATAAGAATCTAAGTTCACTTAAAATATAATATTCTAATTTTTATTTTCGGAATTTCGATTTAAAAAGAATACCAATTATATTTTTGACATATACTCTACAAAAGTAGCACCTACTTTTGTTTTCATTCTATGAATCTTGTGAAATTAGAGTTTGTAGAAATTGTTTCTAATATAAACAATATATTTTGAGGGGGAGAAATGGTGTTAAGATCACGCGATAAGAAAATTATACAAGCTTTGGATCTCTTTAAATGTATGACTAGGGATCAAATTGTTCGTTTGTTGTTTTCTGATGTAAAAAACCCTATTACATCTGCAAATTTTGTGCTAAAAAGGCTGAGGAGAGATGGATATATTGACGCCAAGATAGATGAACAGCCATATATCTATTTTCCAGAGCCATCTAGTGTCAAAAAGACTTCTCAAAAAATAAAACATTACCTAGCTATTGTTGATTTTTATATTGGTATTTGTCAGTATAAATCCCCGTCTGTTTTTGTAGTAGAAAAAAGGTTTGGTTCTGGATATATCCAACCTGATATTTTCATGGTGTGGAACAAAATGGCATTTTTTGTTGAGATTCAACTTTCTAGATATTCTTCAGATCTAATGAAAAATAAATTGAAACGATATATAAATTATTTTGGAGCTGAAGAGTGGAATTTCAAAAATAAAACATATGAACTTAGTACTTCACCGTATGTTTGGATTGTTTCGAAATCGCCCTATGCTATATCGGAAGAAAAACTTCAAATTATTCAAACATCTAGAGCAGAAGGTATTTTGCATAATAAGACCATTTCAATCAAACATGATTAATATATGTATATTGCTCGAATTGGTTTTGTATACCATAAATTTATATATTTTTTTCCAATTGAACCAATAAAGAGCTTGAAGTGAAATAATATGAAAAAATTAGGTAAAATGTAAAAAAGAAATGGGTTTATGTAGGGGGGGGAAGGATATGAAGAATAGGATTAAAGAAATTAGAAAAAAAAATGGCGATACTTTAAAGGATTTAGCAAAAAAAATTAACTATGATTACAGTAATCTATCTAAAATTGAGCGAGGAATATATACCCCTTCCCTAAACATACTGAAAAAAATTTCAACTATATATAATATAGATATTCAGTATCTGATTGAATTGGATGAAAAGTGCGAAGATGAATTAAATGAAAAAGAGTTCATCCTAGACATAAATTTGAACTCGCAAGAATTACTGAAAAAATATAATTTAATTTTGGATGGTAAATTAGCTACAGAAGATGAAATAGAATTAGTGGTACAAATCATTCGGAAGCTACGTGAAACTTTAGAAAAGAAAAAAAACGGCTAAAATTTTATGTAGGTAGTTACTATGTATTTTTAGTAATATTTTTGAGTGGTATATTACCTTATTTCGAAAAATCATTACTTGATGTAGGATAATGTTTTGGCATGTAGTATGAAAAAAATAATTATATTGTATGGATTAGTATATATTTTATATCAGAAGTTAAAGGGAAAACCTCCTGCTTTGGTTGGAAAGGTAAGAAAAATAACCATAAATTTTTCTTACGCGTAAATCCGTATGTATTAAAATAGGGGCATTTATATAAAATCAAATCTATGGACTATAGGTATATCAAGAGCAGATAGTAATTCTGAATTAGGATTTATTGGGATACAATGCCCCTGCACTACCTCTTTTTCCTTTTCAACATAAATTTTTTTAAAGTAAATAATATATATATGCGTGTTAAGGTTAAATATATATAAATTGGATTGTTCATTTCTCCATGCTAGTTCATAATAGGTGTACATTTTATTAAATATTTCGCGATTTATGCATATATCTTGTAGCCTTCTGTTAATAAAATGTTTTTTAGATAGTTGCATTTTATCTACTAAAGCAGGATCAATGTAGGTGTAATAAAAATCTTCATCAATTTTTGTAAAACGAAATGTCATTATAGTGAATGCTTGTTCATATTGTTTTAGTGTATTAAATACAACAGAATTTAAATTTATGTTTTCTTTCATAATAATCTCCTAACTAGTTTTAAAATGCAAATACAGAAAAGAACTTAATTCCTTGAATTTATAATGTTATTTATTTTGGCTAAAAATAAATAACAATTTGTTTAAAATAACATAAAAAAACATGGGAATTCCCGCAATTATTAAAGGCTCAAAATCACCTTATCTCGGAGATATTTAATGGTATTACTGCAATTACTGAAAGAGAAAGTAATTAAAATAAAGATATTATTGCTATAGAATTTGGAATATCTCAATTTAATAAAAGTCGCGGATAATTGGAAGTTAATAGAGATCTCTTTAAGAATATTATTAGTATTTTCCATGATATATGCTTAAATATTAAATGATTTTTAGTATTTATCCAATTATTTTTTTTGTAGATATTATTTTATATACATACGGTACATTAAGCATGAAGTATTGAACCTTTTTGTTCTTTTGCAAGTGTAATAAATAACCTAAGCATCATAATACGTTTCTTATTTAGAGGGTGTTGCAAAACTAAAAT
>NZ_JXIS01000065.1:0-943 GCF_000836715.1 Bacillus sp. L_1B0_5
TTTTCCTGGAAGAATGATAGTAAGCCAAACTATCCCTAGAAAGGACGGATTTACTAGTATGATAACCAATTTTGATCAGAATCAATCCATTTTACAGATTTTATTTGCATATGTAGACAGTTTAACCATAGGAGGCGTTCCGCCTGTTACAGGCCGCCCACCAATATGTAGAAAAGCTTTACTGAAATGTTTTTTCTTGAAAACCGTATTCCAAATCGACTCTTTACGTAAATTAAACCGTTTTTTGCATCAGTATCCTTCTTTTCGTGCATCTTGTGGTCTATCTTTTGTTCCCCATATTTCTACTTTTTCGCGTGTAGGCGCTTGGTTTCGTAAAGAAGGTATTCCAGCCATTCATGAAAAGATTCTTCAGGAGCTTAATTTAGGACTCATTCCGTGTGTTTTAATTGATAGCACAGCCTTACGGAGTAGTTTGTATGATTCACAAGCAAGGTGGGGAAGATCGACTCGTTATGGTTGGTATAGAGGATATAAAGCTCATGTTTGTTCAACACCAGAAGGTGTTGTGTTGTCTTACACATTTACAACAGCAAACATACACGATAGTAAGATGGCTCCTGTATTACTTCAAGACATAGAAGGCCAAGATGTGTTGTTTTCCGTTGCAGACGCTGCTTATGATAGCCAATCCATTTATAAAATAGCAAGTACGTGTGATATCTTTCCGGTAAATCCCATTAACCCACGAAATGGCGAACAAATTAAAAGTTCACACCGCCGTGTGTTATCACATTTTGTAAATACAGTCTTTGGGAAACAGTTGATGAAAGAGCGCGGGAAAATTGAACAACAGTTTAGCAATCTCAAAGATAAAGGGCTGGAACAGCCACGTTGGTATGGTCAAAATCGCTATCTACTGCATGTTCAGCTAGTTTTTCTGATTCATAACATTGCATATTTATTTTAGTTTTGCAACACCCTC
>NZ_JXIS01000066.1:0-18698 GCF_000836715.1 Bacillus sp. L_1B0_5
GACTTTCTCCACAGCCTGGAAAAAAGAGTGCTTTTATGCACTCTTTTTTTGTGCATAAAAATATTTTCTAATTAAATACTACTTAGTATTAAGTTTGTTATTAAGGGGCTGTAAACATGAATATAAAGCAATCGTTCAAACTTGTAGCTATGTTTTTAAGTGTCTTATTTGTATTATTCCCACTTCAAAAAGCATTCGCAGAAGTTATGGACCATACAAAGTATGAAATGGATTGGAGTTATAGTAAGTCAAAGAAGAAACCAATTCGAACAGAACTTATTAAAACGGCAGATGGGAAAATTGCATTTTGCTTAAATGTAGATTTAAAATCTCCGAGTGGTCAAGATTTACCAGAAATGGGTAAAGTGGATATTAATGTGTACCGTGTACTGTTGAATGGATATCCACAAAAGAGCCCACAAGAATTAGGAGTATCTGATTGGAGAGAGGCGCATTACGCAACACAGCTGGCAGTGTGGAATGCGTTAAAACAAATTGATGTTAATGATTTAGATTTCCGCAATAAAAATGTAGAGAAAGTAACGAAAGACATCGTTACAAAAGCAAACGCTAGTGAAGAGTTACAAGAAATTACGATGAGTGTAACTCCTACAGAAGAACAAGAAGCAGTATTAAAAAATGATTTCTTTGAAACAGGCTTATATACAGTAGAAACAAATGCAAAAAGCGGAACATATAAAGTGCAAGCAACAGGTGCACCAGCGGGCGTGAAATTTGCAAATGAAAAAGGCGAAACAAAAACAGAATTTAATGTAGGAGAAAAGTTCCGCATTTTAATTCCGAAACAAACACCAGCTGGCGGATTTAGCTTTAAAGTATCAGGAAATTTAACGAAACTACAAGGGATTGCGCATAAAGGTACACCGACTATTCAAAATGCAGTAGTATTACTTGAGCGTAGTGAAGAAAAAACAAGTCCAGAGTTAGCGGTAAGTTGGAAAAAGGCTGAGGCTCCAAATAAACCAAATAAGCCATATACTCCAAATGAACCGCATAAACCGAATCAAAAGAGATAATGAAAAAGCATTGGCGTATGCCAATGCTTTTTGTATGTGAGGATTAAAATTATATTAAAAAAATAATAAAAAGGATAGAAATAGTGTTTTTACAGAGTAAATTATATTTGAAAATAATATAAATATAATAAAATCCTAACGTTACGATTAAGAGATTAAATTCACAAAATTGTAATATTATTCTTGGGGGGAGGCTATTAAATGCAGGTAAAAGCGTGTAAAATTCATTTGGAAAAACTACCTATAGATGGTCATATATGAAGAAAATGTAAGGTTTTATTGCTATTTTTATTTTTAGATGTATAGATGACGAGACTGAAATATATCTTTTACTATTTTTCCTTTTATGTAAGAAGAGAACTCATCACAAGTAGAGAGAAGTGAGGGGGCGTAATACATAAAAAATTTTACAATATAAGAAAGCGAATACATTTAGAGAAATGCGGTAGTAATTGATATAGGTGCGAGAGGTATTAGTCTATTCATTAAATGTTTTTATAAAAATAATAGGATTTCTTATTAAATGAATATATAGGGTGGTTTGTCTAAAAAAAGGACAGGGGACACAGATTATGTCAAAGCAGAAAAAGAGTAGGGTATTGGTAGCTGGTATTTGTATATCTACATTATTATCACCAGTAGCTTTCGAAGCATCGAAAGGATATGCGGCGCCTTTGGAAGAGAATAAGGGCGGGCAGTTGGAAGAGAGTAAAGAGAATCGTTTGGAGCAGAGAACGTTTCATTTGCCTGGGAAAGGTAGTATTGAAGAAGAGCAAAAACGCTTGAAAGTACGTTATGTACTTTCAGCGAATGAACCAACTGGAATTTATGCTAGTCCAAATGAAGAAATTAAAATTGAAATAAAAGGAACGCAATCTATTAAAGCGTTCATAGGAACGAAGTCATACGATGAAAAAGGGTTTGAAGAATTTGAGTTAAAACCTGGTGAAAATAATATTTCATCTTCAAGAGGTGGAATACTGTATTTTTATAATATGAATAATGATGGCGAAGTAGAGGCTTCAGTTATTCATGGAGGAAGTCATTTTCCATTATTTATCTTAGGAAAACACACAAAAAAAGATTGGGATGCAATGTTAAAGAAGTATAAAAATCCTTATGCAGTTGAATTGAAGGGTGAGAGAAGTTTAATTACTGCAAGTCCTGAAGCAGTGGAAAACTATATGGGAGAGACGGATCCAGTAGAATTAATGAGGCTACATGATAAGATTATTCGCTTTGAAAATTCTGTAGCAGGATTATCTGAAGATGGTGTAGGGTTGTCAAAAGCTCCAAACCACTATATCCAATTTGTTGAAAAGAGAAAACCAGATAAAGATGATTGGATGTTTGCTACTCATTATCATACAGGGTATGTTCCAGAGACTATGGATAGGGTTTTAAATATAAAGAGATTACAAGGAGATGGCTGGGGACCGTGGCATGAAGTAGGGCATTTACATCAGCAAGCTCCTTGGTTTTGGTCAGGTGTAGGAGAAGTAACAGTAAATATATATTCATTATCGGTTCAAAGGATGTTAGGCAATAAATCAAGTCTAGAAGAAGATGGTCATTATAAAAAAGCTTTTGCCTACTTAGATAATCCTGATGCTCAAAAAAAGATGAAAGAATTTGAGAAACTAGTAATGTTTTGGCAACTTGATTTAGCTTATGGAGAGCATTTTTACCCTAATTTACATCAAATGTATCGCTTATTACCAGAATTTGAAATGCCTGCTTCAGATGAAGATAAAAAGCAAATGTTTATTTATATGGCATCGAAAGCGGCTGAACAAAACTTAGTGCCGTTTTTTGAGAAATGGGGATTAAGTCCAAATGATGAGGTTAGAGAAAAAATCGGAAATTTAAATTTGCCTAAATTAGAAAAAGAAATATGGAAAGCAACAGATAGTAATATTATTCGTGAAAAACAAGTGAAACCATATGGCGGGCTTCCTTATGGTGAAGCGTCTAATGTGGTACAAAATCTCATCGTTGGTGCGAATTTTAATGAAAATCTAGCGAATAGTCTTGTTCGAAATTTGGGTGAAAATGTAAAAGTAACAGGTAGAATTATGTGGCCGGATTTAGAGGTTGGAAAAAGAGCGGTATTAGTAGAAATTGAGGATGAGAAAGGACAGAGGAATTTCATTTCTGTTCCAGTTAACAGTCTTTATGGAGATACTATGGTATTTAAAGGTTACGGTGATGAGGTAAATTCTGTTATAACACTCCTTCATGATGAAAAGAAAATCAACGTTTCTTTCGTTGGTAATGAGTTCCATGAGCGCTTTAAAAATGAAAAGTATGTAGGGATTACCTTATATGATAAGGATGGAAATGAAAAGAAAAATATTTCTATAGAAGGGCAAGAAAATTCTAAAAAAGTTGCTTTGCAACTTGAAGGTGTTGAACTTCAATATGGCGATATTATGAAAGTATATCATGCAGAACCAAGTCGCTTCGATTGGTATCAAAGTAATAAACTTGTAGAGCAAGGTGGAGCTAAGAATAAAAAAGAAAAGTTCTTTAAGATTACTCCACAAGGATATGAACTAATAGACGGTATACAGGAAGTAGAAGCAGTACCACAAAAAGTGGTAATCGGGGCAGACGCTGAAAAATTAGAAGCGAAAAACTTTGTTCAAGTAAAAGGTGGAGAAGTAATTGGTTTTGTAGAAAAACCGAATACAATGAAAATCGGTGAACAAAAAGTAAAAGTGGAAACGAAAGATCGTTTTGGAAATAAGAAAGTGACGGAAGTTCCATTAGAAGTGACATATGGAGACAGTTTAGTATTTAAAGGGCTTAAATATAATACAGATATTAAATCAATTGTAACATTGCAACATAATGAGAAAAAATTTAGTGCGACAGCTGATTTAAATCCAGTGCACCACTATTTTAAAGAAGAGACGTATTTTGAATTTACATTACTAAATCAAAATGGGATTGAGAAAAAGAAAGCAACTGTAAAAGGTATTGAAAAGGCAAAAGAATTTGCGAATGCAATTAATGGGCTAGAATTCGAGTACGGTGATGTTGTTAAAGTATATCATGCAGAATCAGATCGCTTTAATTGGTATCAAAATAATGACTTTATCGGACAAGGTAAGGCGAAGGTAGAGAAAGAATTATTATTTAAAGTAACAGAAAAGGGCTTTGAGAGAATGGAAGCCCAGCAAGAAGTAACAGCAGTACCGCAAAAAGTAATAATCGGAACAGACGCTGAAAAATTAGAAGCAAAAGACTTTGTTCAGGTGAAAGATGGAGAAGTACTCGGATTTGTAGAAAAACCAGATACAATAAAAATCGGTGAACAAAAAGTAAAAGTAGAAACGAAAGATCGTTTTGGGAATAAGAAAGTGACGGAAGTACCTCTAACAGTAACGTATGGAGATAGCCTACTTGTATACGGATTAAGCTATGGCACTGACGATATGAAATCAATTATAACGTTACATCATGATACAAAGAAAATGAGTGCGACAGATACGAGTAATTTGATCCATGATTACTTTGGAGATGAGAAGTATTTTGAATTCACAATGTACAATAAAGAGGGAAAAGAGAAGAAAAATATAGAGGTAAAAGGCTTGGAGAATACAAGAGTTTTTGCCAAAGAAGTAAATGGATTAGCATTTGAGTATGGAGATGTGTTGAAAGTGTATCATGCAGAATCTTCTCGCTTACATTGGTATCAAAAAGGTGTATATGGGGGAGAAGGGAAAAATAAAGAGATAAAGGAACTGCTTTTCAAAATTACTGAAAACGGATTTGAAAGATTGGAATCTGAGCAAACAGTAACAGTAATTCCACAAAAAGTGACAATCGGAACTGATGTTGCAAAATTAGATGCAAAAAACTTTGTTCAAGTGAAAGATGGAGAAGTGGTTGGATTTGTAGAAAAACCGAATACAACAAAAATCGGTGAACAAAAAGTAAAAGTAGAAACGAAAGATCGTTTTGGGCACAAGAAAGTGACGGAAGTACCGTTAGAAGTCATTTACGGAGACAGCATTATGTTCTTCGGTACATGGGATGATGAAAGTAATATTAAGTCAGTTGTCACGTTAAAACATGAAGAAAAGAAATTCAGTACAACAGATTCAGAAAGTCCAATGCATACGTCATTTGCAGATGAGAAGTATATGGGGATGACTGTATACGATAAAGATGGAAAAGAGAAGAAAGCTCTATCAGTAAAAGCATCTGAGAATACAAAAGGATTTGCAGAACAATTCAACGGAATGGCGTTTGAATATGGGGATATGGTAAAGGTATACCAAAAAGAGTTTGATAGATTTAAAGTGTATAACAAGAATGAACTAGTGAATACAGAGTACGGTGTTCATGAAGTAATCTTTAAAGTGACAGAGCGTGGTTTCGAGAGAATGGAAGCGCAACAAGAAGTAACAGCAGTACCGCAAAAAGTAGTAATCGGAACAGATGTCGAAAAATTAGAAGCGAAAAACTTTGTTCAAGTGAAGGATGGAGAAGTAGTTGGATTTGTAGAAAAACCGGATACAACAAAAATCGGTGAACAAAAAGTGAAAATAGAAACGAAAGATCGTTTTGGAAATAAGAAAGTGACGGAAGTGCCATTGGAAGTAATTTATGGCGATAGCTTAGTCTTCCAAGGTGATGGTAATAATACGCGTTCTATCGTAACTGCGGATCATAATGCGAAAAAGCTACAGGCAACATTTACGGATGCTAAAGTTCATTATCGTTTTGAGAATGAAAAATATATGGGAATCACGCTATATGATCAAAATGGAAATGAAAAGAAGGTTGCTTCGGCAGAAGGGCAAGAGAGTTCGAAAAACTTTGCAGAACAGTTAAATGGTGTAGACTTCGCATATGGTGATGTTATTAAGGTATATCATGCAGAATCAGATCGATTGAAGTGGTATCAAAAAAATGAGTTTGTAAGTAACGGTAAAGGGAAACAAGAGTTGTACTTTAAATTAACGGAAAAAGGTTTCGAGAGAGTGGAAGCGCAGCAAGAAGTAACAGCAGTCCCACAAAAAGTAGTAATCGGAACGGACGCTGAAAAATTAGAAGCGAAAAACTTTGTTCAGGTGAAAGATGGAGAAGTACTCGCATTTGTAGAAAAGCCGGATACAACAAAGATTGGCGAACAAAAAGTGAAAGTAGAAACGAAAGATCGCTTTGGGAATAAGAAAGTGACAGAAGTATCTGTGGAAGTTACATATGGGGATAGCATAGTATATCAAGGTGTGTCTAATGTAACACGTTCAATTATTACGTTAAACTACGCTGAAAAGAAATTACATGCAACATTTACAAATGATGAGATTCATTATCGCTTTGTAAATGAACAGTATATAGGCCTTACGATTTATGATCAAAATGGAAATGAGAAAAAGCATGTAACGGCAGAAGGACAAGAGACTTCAAAGAATTTCGCTGAGCAAGTAAATGGAACGGCATTTGAGTATGGAGACGTGTTGAAAGTATACCATGCGGAACCGAGTCGTTTGAATTGGTACAAAAAGAATGAGTTAGTTAAAAAAGAGGATGCGATGAAGGGTCAAGAAATATCCTTTAAGATTACTCAAAATGGATTAGAGCAAGTGCAATAATAAGAAAAAGCTCGTAAAACATAATGTTTTACGAGCTTTTTCTTATTATTCAGCTTCAGAAACTACTGTGAAGCGTTCGTTTACGTGTTTTGGGTTTTCAATTTCATCAAGTGCTGCAACTGCGAAGTCTTCGTAACTTACGTAGCTATCACCTTTTGAGTTAACAAGAAGATTGTCTTTGCCAGCTTTGTAAGAACCAGTGCGTTTTCCTAATGCAAATAGTGCAGAAGGGCTGATGAATGTCCAAGTGATATCATTTGTTTGTTGCAAGATTTCTAAGTTTTTACCTTGGTTTTGAGCTGTTGCAAGGTATTCGCCCGGGAAACCTGGTGTATCAAATACACGTGTTGTTTTTTCTTCGTCTACAAATAAGCTTCCTGCTCCACCAACTACAAGTAATTTTGTATTTGGTGCACCTTTCACAGCTTCAATAAGTACGTTTCCTGCATCTACGTGAAGGTGTTCTTGTCCTGCTGGAGCACCGAATGCATTTACAACTACATCGAATGCTTGTAGATCGTTAGATGTAAGAGAAAATACATCTTTCTCTAAAACTTTTACGTTTTCTTCTGTAATTTTTGCAGCATTTCTTACGATTGCAGTTACTTCATGTCCGCGATCTAATGCCTCTTTTAAAATACGACTTCCAGCTTTACCAGTTGCTCCGATAATTCCAATTTTCATAATAAATCCCTCCAAAGTGTTTTGTTAAAGTGTATATCTGAAAATGAATGAATGTATTGTAATTAGGTTTGTTACAACCTGTTGTAACCATTATAGTTACAGTTATGTATTTTTGTCAATGGTGTTGTTTATGAAATTATTTTTTGTTTAGTATGCACAGCTTGTGAAAGTAAAATCACAAAAGAACAATGCATCCATTGGAAAGGACCTAATATTTGGAAGTAGCAAGATGTCGAAAAATGTTGATTTTTGAATATTTTTTGAATATAATTCGATTTATGGAGAAAAGGAGGGGTTAATTGTATGAATATTTTGGAACAATTCGTTTCGTCGACGAATACGATTCTTTGGTCATATATTCTTATTGCAATGTTAATTGGTTTAGGGCTTTATTTTTCTATTAAATTAAAATTCGTACAACTTACTCATTTAGGGGAAATGATTCGTTTAATGAGTGATGGACTAACTGGCAAGACACGTAAAAAGGGCAGCGTATCATCGTTCCAAGCGTTCTGTATGAGTTCTGCAGCTCGTATTGGTATCGGGAACTTAGCTGGTGTAGCGTTAGCTATTTCTATGGGAGGACCCGGAGCTGTATTTTGGATGTGGGTTATTGCGATTATCGGTGCGTCTTCAAGTTTCGTAGAAAGTACGCTTGCACAAATTTATAAAATAAAAGATGGCAGTGGCTTCCGTGGTGGTCCTGCTTACTATATGGAAAAAGGTTTAAATAAACGTTGGATGGGGATTTGGTTCTCTATTCTGATTACAATTAGTTACGGTTTAATTTTCAACTCAGTACAAGCAAATACAGTAACATTAGCGTTTGAAAATGCATTTGGCTTAGAGCGTTATATTGTTGGTATTGTATTAGCTGCATTAGTTGGGGTTATTATTTTTGGTGGTGTAAAAAGTATTGCACGTATGTCGGAAATGATTGTTCCGCCAATGGCGCTTATTTATATTGCGGTAGCTATTTTTGTTGTCATTAAAAACTTCTATTTAATACCAGATGTGTTTACGGAAATCTTTAAAGGTGCATTCGGATTAGATTCAGCTGTAGGTGGCGGTATCGGTGCTGCGATGAAATATGGTATTCAGCGCGGATTATTTGCGAACGAAGCAGGTATGGGTAGTGCGCCGAACGCGGCAGCAACAGCTGATGTAACACATCCAGCGAAACAAGGTTTTATTCAAACAATTGGAGTATTAGTAGATACATTCTTAGTATGTACATCAACAGCATTTATCGTACTATGTTCTGGTGCATATAAAGCAACGAATTTAGAAGGTATTGAATTAACACAAAATGCATTAAGTTCACAAATTGGCCCATGGGCGAGCAGTTTCTTAGCGATTATTATTTTCTTATTTGCATTTAGTTCACTTCTAGGAAACTACTATTATGGTGAAACAAATATTGAATTCATTAAGCAAAGCAAAACGTGGTTAACGATTTACCGTATTGCGGTAGTTGGAATGGTATTATTCGGTTCTGTTGCGACGCTTCAAGTTGTATGGAATATGGCAGACTTATTTATGGGTCTAATGGTAATCACGAACTTAATTGCGATTACACTTCTTGGTCGATTTGCGTATGCTGCATTGGCAGACTATGTAAGGCAAAAGAAACAAGGGAAAGATCCAGTCTTCAGTGCAGATTCTATTCCTGGTTTAACGAATACAGAGTGTTGGGATAAGTCAGCGGTAACAGATAAAGAAAAAGCAGTGTAATTGAAAAGGCGAGCATCGAGGTAAATTCGATGCTCGCCTTTTTTGTTGTAGTAAATGATGAAAAGGATGAGAGGTAATTATTAATATAACGTTTTTGTTTATTTCTCTCTCGTTATTTGTGGGGAACGTACTGTTTTAAAAGTATGACTGGTCGAAGAGGATAAGTGATTGAGTATTAGTTGAACCAATCGGGCTTTTACGGGCAGTTGATCCCCCACCTAATTTCTTCGTTTTCGTTGAATTTTGAGGTGGGGGTCTTACTGCCCGTTAATGCGGGATAAATGCATGTAATGGCTAGATTTTTATGTAAAAAAACACGTATGTTAATATAAGTGACATACTCATGTCACAAAACCTGACATAAAGTTCTTGATTACTTAAAGTTTTTAGAATATAATTTTCTTATTGTTAGGAAGAGGGGGCAATGCAAATATGGATTTTTTAACTAAGGTAATTGGGGATGTAAATAATGTCCTTTGGTCATATGTCATTATTGCGATGTTAATTGGGTTAGGACTCTATTTTTCATTTCGTGTGAAATTTGTCCAAGTTCGTTACTTCGGTGAAATGATTCGTTTGCTTGGGGATGGGGCAAGCTCGAAAACGAGAAAAGCGCAAAAAGAGAAGAGCGGTGTATCATCATTCCAAGCGTTTTGTATGAGTACAGCTTCTCGTGTAGGTACTGGTAACTTAGCTGGTGTAGCTATTGCGATCTCAGCAGGTGGTCCAGGAGCAGTATTTTGGATGTGGTTAATCGCGGTAATTGGGGGTGCTTCTGCATTTGTAGAGAGCACATTAGCGCAAATTTATAAAGTAAAAGATGGGAATGCATTCCGTGGGGGCCCAGCGTATTATATGGAAAAGGGTTTAAAGAAACGCTGGTTAGGTGTTGTGTTCTCTGTTCTAATAACAGTAAGTTTCGGATTGATTTTTAACGCTGTACAGTCTAATACTGTAGCAGCTGCCTTTGATGGTGCATTTAAAACAGATAGCAGATTAGTAGGTCTTGTTATGGCTGGTTTACTTGCAATTATTATTTTCGGCGGAGTAAAACGAATTGCTCGCGCGGTTGAAATGATTGTTCCAGTAATGGCAATTATTTATGTAGCAGTGGCATTATTCGTTGTTGTAACAAACATTACGGCAATTCCATATGTATTTAAAGAAATTTTCTTACATGCTTTCGGAATTAAAGAAGTAGTAGGCGGAGGATTAGGAGCTGCGATTTTATTAGGGGTAAAACGTGGATTATTCTCAAATGAAGCAGGTATGGGTAGTGCGCCAAACGCAGCAGCGACTGCGAACGTAACGCACCCAGTTAAACAAGGTTTCATTCAAACTTTAGGGGTATTTACAGATACATTATTAATTTGTAGTTGTACAGCATTTATCATTCTTTTATCAGACGTGCATAATGCAGCTGATTTAAATGGAATTCAATTAACGCAGCAGGCGTTAAGTCAACATATCGGTCCATGGGCTTCTATATTTGTGGCAGTGGCAATCTTCTTGTTTGCATTCAGTTCATTAGTAGGTAACTACTACTATGGTGAAACAAATATTGAGTTCTTAAATGGAAGTAAAGTGTTATTAAATGCATACCGCATTGCTGTACTTGGTATGGTTATGCTAGGGTCTGTAGCGACAATTCAAATCGTTTGGGATTTAGCAGATTTATTTATGGGAATTATGGCTGTTATTAACTTAGTAGCAATTGTATTCCTTTCTAAGTACGCTTTCGCAGCGTTATCAGATTATATTAAGCAAAAGAAACAAGGGAAAGATCCAGTCTTTTATGCGGAGTCTATTCCAGGTTTGAACAATACAGAGTGTTGGGATAAGCCAGCGGTAGCTGATAAAGAAAAAGCGGTATAATGAGGTGAGCATCAAGTGAAACTTGATGCTCATTTTTTGTTGGTTCAGCTATTTGTGTGAAGTGAAACTTCTGCTCATTAAAGTTTCGCTTTATAATGAAAAAGACGAACATTCATGAATGTTTCATAATAAAATGTATTTTTTTAAGAAAAGTGCGGATATGAGTTGTGATTTATGTTAGAATGGAAAATGCCTTTGAAATAAGAGGTTTTATGATCTTTCCTATCCGATTGAAGATTTTGGAGGAGAAATGGAAAGTTCGGATTATTTCTTGTTTTGAATGGTCAGACGTTCAACGTTAATGAAGAGTTAAATGGAGGATTTTATTAATGAAGTTTGTTATGTTCCTTGTAGGATTACTCGTTGTATTTGTACTCGGTTTTCTTATAAGTGCCGATCGAAAGAAGATTAAGTATAAACCAATCGCAATTATGCTTATTATTCAGCTAGTATTATCTTATTTCTTATTAAATACACAAGTTGGTTATATTTTAGTAAAAGGAATTTCAGATGGATTTGGCGCACTTCTTGGATATGCGGAAGCTGGAATCGTTTTCGTATTTGGTGGTCTTGTTAATAAAGGAGAGGTTTCATTCTTCTTAACAGCGTTATTACCAATCGTATTCTTTGCGGTTTTAATCGGAATTCTGCAACACTTTAAAATTTTACCGATATTTATTCGTGCTATTGGTACGTTGTTAAGTAAAGTAAATGGTCTAGGAAAACTAGAATCATATAACGCAGTAGCAGCTGCCATTGTTGGACAAGCAGAAGTATTTATTACAGTAAAAGATCAATTAAGTAAAATCCCAAAACATCGTTTATATACATTATGTGCATCTTCTATGTCGACAGTGTCGATGTCAATTGTTGGTTCTTATATGAAAATGATTGAACCGAAATATGTAGTAACAGCACTTGTATTAAATTTATTTAGTGGTTTCATTATCATTCATATTATTAACCCGTACGATATTACAGAAGAAGAAGATACACTGAAATTAGAAAATAAGAAAAAACAATCATTCTTTGAAATGCTAAGCGAGTACATTATGCTTGGTTTCACAATCGCGATTACAGTAGCAGCTATGTTACTTGGTTTCGTAGCATTAATTACAGCAATCAATAGCTTGTTTGATTCAATGTTCGGTATTACATTCCAAGCTATTTTAGGATATATTTTCTCACCATTAGCATTCGTAATGGGTATCCCGCAAGCGGAGATGGTAACAGCGGGACAAATTATGGCAACAAAATTAGTATCAAACGAGTTTGTTGCGATGCTTGATCTTGGAAAAGTAGCTGGTGATTTATCGGCTCGTACAGTTGGTATTCTTTCTGTATTCCTTGTATCATTTGCGAACTTCTCATCTATCGGAATTATCGCAGGTGCAACGAAAGGTATCGATGAAAATCAATCAAATGTTGTATCATCATTCGGTCTACGCCTTGTGTACGGTGCGACATTAGTAAGTATTCTATCAGCAATTATCGTTGGTGTTATGTTATAAAAAAGGATGGCTCTAGCTCATAGCTAGGGCTATTTTTTTATGGTAAATTTGCATGAAAAAACCAATTAATTAGGAATATATTAACATATAAAAATCTTTTAAAATTTATATTGCATTTCACCTAGATAACGCTTACAATTTGATTTGTAGGTGGTATCAATTTCAGACTTTCAAGTATGGTAGGAGAGAAGAAGCTACCTTTTATAAATTGCAATTTATGTAAACGCTTACTGATTTTAGATGACAGTTGAATAGTTTTAGGGGTTTTAAATTTTTTTAACAACAATGGTCAGACGTCATTCGTTATACGTTATACGACCAACAATTCGTGGGAGAAGTGGGGGATTCACATATGAAAATAGTAATGTTTCTAGTCGGTTTACTTGTAGTGTTTGTACTAGGTTTCCTTATCAGTTCAGATCGTAAGAAGATTAAATATAAACCAATTGCACTTATGCTTGTCATTCAATTGGTACTTGCGTATTTCTTACTAAATACAAAGGTCGGATTTGTATTAGTAAAAGGAATCGCAGATGGATTTGGTTCTATTTTAAAATTTGCGGAAGCTGGGGTTAATTTCGTATTTGGTGGTCTAGCAAACGATGGACAAGCACCATTCTTCTTAACAGTATTATTACCGATTATTTTCTTAGCAGTATTAATCGGGATCCTGCAACATATTAAAGTTTTACCGATTATCATTCGTGCAGTCGGTTTCTTATTAAGTAAAGTTAACGGTTTAGGAAAACTAGAATCATATAATGCGGTAGCAGCTGCAATCGTTGGTCAAGGGGAAGTATTCATTACAGTAAAAGATCAACTAAGCAAATTACCGAAAAATCGTTTATACACACTTTGTGCATCTTCAATGTCTACAGTATCGATGTCAATCGTCGGTTCTTATATGAAAATGATTGATCCAAAATATGTAGTAACAGCGCTTGTATTAAACTTATTCAGTGGATTCATTATCGTTCATATCATTAATCCATATGAAGTAAAAGAAGAAGACGATATTTTAGAATTACAAGAAGACAAGAAACAAACATTCTTTGAAATGTTAGGCGAATATATTATGCTTGGTTTCTCTATCGCTGTAACAGTAGCGGCGATGTTAATCGGTTTCGTAGCATTAATTACAGCAATTAATGGTGTATTCGATTCAATTTTCGGAATCACATTCCAAAGCATTTTAGGATATATCTTCTCACCATTAGCATTCGTAATGGGTATTCCAACATCAGAGATGTTACAAGCAGGACAAATTATGGCAACAAAATTAGTAACGAACGAATTCGTTGCAATGCTTGACCTTGGAAAAGTAGCTGGCGATTTATCAGCTCGTACAGTAGGTATTTTATCTATCTTCCTTGTATCATTTGCGAACTTCTCATCTATCGGAATTATCGCAGGTGCAACGAAGAGTATTGATGGCAAACAAGCAAACGTTGTCTCATCATTCGGTTTAAAACTTGTATACGGTGCAACGTTAGTAAGTATATTATCAGCGATTATCGTTGGGGTTATGCTTTAATAAATTAAGAAAAGCAATGAGCGTAGGCTCATTGCTTTTTTTGTTTAACTTGCTTTATCCAAGTTTCTTTTAAAACGTGGTTTCTCTAAATAAGTTCCCAGTCTCCACACATATTCCACTGGCCCCATTCGGTATTTCTGGAGCCAATAGGTGCTAACGAATAATTGAATTGTATAAATTCCGATGGTTAAAAGAATACCGAAGAAATATCCGATTTTCCCGTATAAGCCAAATCCATATGCGTAAAAAATGGTTGTTGCGATAATAGATTGTGCTAAGTAATTACTAACGGACATTTTCCCCATGTTCGCCATGTATGTTAGTAGACGGGTTGCTTTTTTGTAATGGAATAATAAAATGATTGTGCTTCCGTAAAAGAAGGTCATAGTTACTGGTGTAAGGCCATCTTGTAACATAATTAAAAGCGGGTGCTTTACGAACATAGCTAAGATTTTAATTGTAAAAGAGAAGAGACCGGTGGCAAACCATATTTTTTTGACAGCAGGTATATGTTTACTGACCTCAAATAGCCAGCCTTTTTTCCCTACATACATTCCGAGTAGGAACAGTGGAGACATAAAAATTATTGCGAAAACTGATATAAAAAATAATCCGAATGCACCGTCAATTCCCATGTAATCAAAAGGATTTTCAGTCAATCTAAAGTTGACGTGATCCATATAGCTTCCAGTTTGATGGACTTTATGTTCTTTTTCAGTATAAGGTGCGAAATCATTTATATTTGTAGATGGATCAGTTTGATAAGACATAAGTGTAAGAAGTGCGAGTAGAATAATCGCCCAAATGAGCAAAGTTTTCGGTTTTCGATTGATGAATATCATTAAAAAAATCCCGATTATTCCGTATGCAAATAAAATATCTCCCTCCCAAACAAAAGTGCCATGAATGTAGCCGAGTAGTAAAAGAATGATAATACGTCTTATGTATGTGGGGAAGAATTTTTTTCCTTTTGCGATAATACTTTTTTGTAACAAAATAATGCTAAGTCCAAATAGAAAAGAAAATAGGGATATAAAGTTATGTGTGCCGAAAAATTGAATAAACCAATTAGCACCTTTATCAAGATCGCCAAATAGATAAGTTGGTTTTTCACTGGTGAAGAACCCAAATTGAATTAATGTCATATTGACTAGTAAAATGCCAAACAAAGCGAAACCACGAATTGCATCAACAGATTCTACACGTTGATTCATTTTTCCTCTCCTCGTATATTCGTTTTTATATTGAAAATAATACCATTTTATATCTGGCACTATGTCAAATATGAGGAAATTTAAGGTGATTTTAAGATAGAGAGCAAACAAAAAAATCACCTTAATACATGTATTAAGGTGATTGAAATATTACTCAGTTGGAGGCGTAAATGTACGTTTCTCTAATTCAGCATCTAGCATAAACAGTGCGTTTGAATCGCTTGTAATACGTTTTAGTTTTTGGATGATGCTATCGAATGAAGCTTCTTCTTCTACTTGCTCATCGACGAACCATTTTAAAAATGTAATTGTTGCATGTTCACGCTCATCCCAAGCGATATCAGATAAGTTGTAAATACGTTTCGTTACTTCACGCTCGTGCTCAAGTGCGACTTCAAAAGCGTTTAATACAGATTCGTATTCGTTATTCGGATTATCAAATCCAGTAATAATAGCGCGCTCTCCGCGGTCATTAATATAGTTGTAAAGCTTCATTGCGTGGAAACGTTCTTCTTCAGCTTGTACAAGGAAAAAGTTAGCGAATCCATCATAGCTCTCAGCTGTACAGTAAGCAGCCATTGCCATATAAGCATGGGCAGAGTAAAATTCAAAGTTCATTTGTTCATTTAATGCGTCGTGCAATTTTTTTGATAACATAAAATCCCCCTTAGTATTGTGACAATAATATTATACCATAATTGATAATATTCTCATTTAGATGCTTCGAATCTTTTCGAAAGCTTTGTGACGTGTGCGTCCATAATGTCTTGTAAATCTAAATCATATTTTTGCGAAAGAATAATAAGGTTAGATAGTACATCGCCAAGTTCTTCTTTTAGTTCTTGTTTTAGCTCTTCTTCTGTTTTCGCATCTTCATCAGGGCGATCACGGCCGATTTCAATAGCGCGAACGACTCGTGAAACTTCCCCAACTTCCTCAGTTAAGAAATTTAAGCGAATAAAGGCATTATACTGTGACCAGCTTCGTTTTTCGTAAAATTCCTCAACCCATCTTTGGAATGCAACGATATCCATTTCTTCCTCATCTCCTCAATATGTTGTACAATGTCAATTGTATCATAACAATATATAGTTTCGGGGTGTAGGAATGAGAAAGATTTGTGTGTTTGCAGGTTCTAATTTAGGGGAGAGACCAGAGTTTAAAGAGCAGGCAATTCAGTTAGGTAAAATGTTTGTTGAGAACGACTATGAGCTCGTATACGGTGGTTCATGCGTTGGATTAATGGGAGAAGTAGCAAACGAAGTTCTTCGTTTAGGTGGACGTGTAACAGGTGTTATGCCGCGCGGTCTATTCCGAGGAGAAATTGTGCATACGGGATTAACAGAATTAATTGAAGTAGAAACAATGCATGAACGTAAAGCGAAAATGGCAGAGCTTGCGGATGCTTTTATCGCGCTTCCAGGCGGATACGGAACGTTTGAAGAACTATTTGAAGTTGTATGTTGGTCACAAATTGGTATACACAATAAGCCAGTTGGTTTATTAAACATAAAAGATTTTTACGGACCAATTTTGCAAATGGTTGAACGTGCAGCAGAAGAAGGATTTATGGATCCATCAAATAAAGAATTGATCGTTTCAGCTGAGACGGCAGATAAACTAATTCATGCAATCCAAAATTTTGAGCGTCCTGTTTTGGGAACGAAGTGGAAGCAACTATCATAGCAAATACGGAAACACATGTCGTTTTAATTGAAAAAGACATGTGTTTTTAATTTGGTTAAATATGTTAATGTTTAGATGTAATGTTTTTGGGAAAGGAGAAATAGATGGAGGAGTTTGTGTATTTACGTCCGGTTTTTAAAAGTATTTTAGCAGCGTCTATTCTTGTTATGCTAATTGTTTCAACACAGAAGAAAGAGCTAATTAATGAATTTTCGCTTTGGTTTATTTCGATATTGTGTATCGGTGTTTCGGCGATAACGCTCTTTATGATTGGTTTTATCGTTGATGAGTATAATCTAGGTGGAGATCCACAATCGTTTTGTATGTTTATTGCGATTGGTTGTATTAGTGGTCTGAATTTCATTATTTATTACAGAAGGCAATAAAAGAGGCATTCCATATTACTTTGGAATGCCTTTATCATTTTGATTGCTTTGTTTTTTATAGATGTCTTTGGAAACACATGTAAGTTTATTTTAAAAAAGCATGTGTTTTTAATTTGGTTCAATATATTGATAATGAGATGTGGAAGCGTTTGAAGAGGGGAAGTAGATGGAGAGATGTTTTGATGAATTAAAAAAGAACATCTGAATAAAGGGTGAGTAAGGAATTATTGAGTGATATATAATTGTTCCGTTAAAGGGTCAGATTTTGGAAGATACCGAATGTTTTTATGAAGTTAGTAGAGGTTTTTTTAATCGAAATCAGAATAAATTTTATAGATGTAATCCTTTGGAAATTTTTAATCAGCTATGTATCATAATCTAATCATTAAAGTGAAAATTGGAGGAGAGATGAGCATGGGGCGTTCTGTATTAAAAATGTATAATTACCACTTATGGGCAAATGAAGTTATTTTAAATCGCTTAAAAGAACTACCGCAAGACATTTTCCATAAGGAAGTTAAGAGTGGTTTTTCTTCGGTGGCAAAAGTAATGTCTCACATATACCTCACAGATTTAGCCTGGTTTGAGATTATTTCTGGTAAAAGCATGAGTGATGCAATGGTACACACAGACCAATTGAGAGAGCAGCTGGAAACAAAAAATATTGAGGAAATGAAAACTAGTTTTTATGAATTATCTAAACGATATAAAGTACTTTTAAGTAGTCAACAAGATTATGAAAAAGTGGTTGAGGTTGATAATCCATATGCTGGGCACCTAGATACGACGGTTTCTGAAACAATACTACACGTGGTCACCCACGGAGCATATCACCGTGGGAATATAGCCACAATGTTGCGGCAAATGGGTTATACCTCTGTTATGCAAGATTTTGGACTGTTTCTATATTCAAAATGAATTCTTTTTATTTACCATAGAATATGGGTTTTTATGATATTTTTTGGGGACTACTTTTATTATTGGTTTAAGTTTAATTATGTAATATAGAATAAAGGCATTCCATATTATTTCGGAATGCCTTTATTGTTATTTTTATTTTGTTTTTTATACAGGTACCAGCCACCCCATCCGCCACCAATTGCTACGACAACGAGGAAAGCATAGTCTTTAACCTCGACACGTATATTGAAAATATTAGCTATAAGTAAGAGAATCCCAACTGTTATCAACGCAAAAAATGCTCTAATTAAGTAGTCTTTCAACTGAACCACTCCCGTCATTTAAGTAGTAAATGATGAATTTGGAAAAGCTTTTTGGATCTATGATACTAAAGGGTGTTTCCTATATTTTAACATAGATGAGATTGTAATATATTGATAAAAGTAGGGGAGAGGGGCGCTGATATTGTCGTGATTTGTCGGCAAATTGATATCCTTTGTCAAATCGTTGATATATTGCGGGTAATGA
>NZ_JXIS01000067.1:0-73016 GCF_000836715.1 Bacillus sp. L_1B0_5
TAGAGAAGACTTTCTCCACAGCCTGAGAAGGTATCTCACCCTAGTGAGATACCTTCTTTTTTAATCTTTTTTCAGTCTTCGTGCAACACCATTACCTAAAGACTGTAATCCTTGAACGAGGATAATCAGAATAAAGACGGTTGCATACATTACTTCTGGTTCGTAGCGTAAATGTCCGAATCGATATGCTAAGTCTCCTAGCCCGCCAGCACCTACAAGACCAGCCATTGCTGTTGCGCCGATTAAGCCAATCGTTGCAATTGTTAATCCCAGTACAAGGGAGGGACGAGCTTCTTTCACCATAACGTGCCAAATGATTTTTATAGTAGAAACGCCCATCGCTTGGTAGGCTTCAATGACACCGCGATCTACTTCTAGTAAAGCCGTCTCCATTAAACGTGCGATATAGGGAGCTGTGAAGACGACAAGTGGTACGATCACACCTTGCACGCCAATGGATGTTCCCATTAGAAACTTTGTAAAAGGTAAGATGAAGAATAATAGAATGATAAATGGAAGAGAGCGAATGGTATTAATAACCGTATTAAGAATAGGATAGATGATTTTATTTTCACGCTGCCCACCAGGTCTCGTTAAAACAAGTGTGACGCCAAGTGGTAATGCAATAAGGATAGAGATGAGTAATGAAATAGATGTCATTTGAAAGGTTTGAATTGTGGCTTCCCATATGACTTTACCCCATTCATCCAAAAAGGACTTGTTTCCCATAATCTGTTCTACCTCCTTCTACAATGATTCCTTGCTCTTGTAAAAATGATAAAGCACGGTGGATTTCATTTTGTTCTCCTTGCATATGAACGACTAGTTTCCCATATGCTTCATGTTTTAACTGCGTAATATTACCGGATAAAATATTCGGATACACTTGGAAACGTTTTGTGGCAACAGCTAAGGCAGGTTCACCTGAAGTAGTGCCAATAAATGAAAGTGTTACAATTTCTCCAGTATTCTGTAGTTCTTTCTGTACCTCTTCTGGAATTTTAGCTGCAAAGGCGCTATTTACAAATTTCTTCGTTGTTACATGTTGTGGGTTTGTGAAAATATCTTTCACAGTCCCACTTTCGACTACAGATCCATGTTCCATAACGGCAACGCGGTCGCATATACGTTGGATAACGTTCATTTCGTGTGTAATGAGTAAAATCGTAATTCCAATTTCTTCGTTAATCTTTAATAACAAATCAAGAATAGAATCAGTTGTTTCTGGATCTAAAGCGCTCGTTGCTTCGTCACTTAATAACACTTCAGGCTCATGTGATAGTGCACGTGCAATTGCAACGCGCTGTTTTTGACCGCCAGAAAGTTCACTTGGATAAGCATCTTTTCGATTGAAAAGATCGACAATGCGTAAATATTTTTCTACCCTTTTTTTAATTTCCGCTTTTGGAATGCCAGCAAGGCGTAAAGGTAATGCAATGTTTTCATAGATGGTAACAGTTTTAAGTAAATTGAATCCTTGAAAGATCATTCCGATTTTTTGTCTCGCTTTTGCTAGTTCTTTTGTCGATAACGTTGTTAAGTCTTGTTCGTTTACAATGATATTTCCTGTCGTTGGTTTTTCTAATAAATTTACACATCGAATCAATGTGCTTTTACCAGCGCCGCTATACCCAATGATTCCAAATACCTCGCCTTTTTCTACTTTAAGGGAAGTAGACTTAAGAGCCTCAACAGTCCCTTTTTTTGTTGAAAATACTTTGGATATGTTTTTTAATTCAATCATTATCGTCAGCTCCTACCAAGATGGTAAAACTGAACCATCAAATTTTTTCTCGATAAACTCTTTTACTTCTTTAGATTGATAAGCTTTCTTTAATTTATTTACAACGGCATCATCTTTATTTTCAGTACGAACAACAACCCAGTTCACATATGGTGAATCTTTTCCTTCGCGGAAAATAGAATCTTTCGCTGGACTTAATTTTGCACCTAATGCAAAGTTTGTGTTAATTGCAGCTGCTTTTACTTCACTTAGTTGCGTTGGTAATTGAGATGCCTCTAATTCGACAATCTTTAATTTTTTTGGATTTTCAATTACATCTTTTGCAGTCGCTTTTTCTGTAGCCTTTGGATCAACTTTTAAAACCCCTGCTTTTTCAAATAATTTTAAAGCTCGCAGTTCATTCGTTGGGTCATTTGGTACAGCAATCGCATCGCCGTCTTTTAAGTCTTTTACATCTTTTATATCTTTAGAATATACGCCCATAGGGAATGTTACTGTTGAAAATACTTCAGCTAATTTCATATTGCGTTCAGCTTTAAATACATCTAAATACGATTTCGTTTGGTAGCTATTTACATCAAGGCTTTTTTCATCTAAAGATACGTTTGGCGCTACATAATCATTAAATACTTTTATATCAATTTCGAGGTCATCTTTTGCGGCAACTTCTTTTACCTTTTCAAAAATTTGTTCATGCGGCCCACCTGTTACACCGACAGTAATCTTTTTCTCGTCTAATGCTTTTACCTCTTTATCTGAACTCGCGCTACATGCGCCTAATAATAATACTGCTCCGCTTACAATGCTTAATAATACCTTTTTCATCTATAAATCCCCCTTCATATACGTTCCAAAATAAAAAGCACCTCCCAAAAATAAGAGAGGTGCCGAATAGACGAAATAGATTCCTCTCTTATCTTCCAAAACGAAAACTCGTTTTGCAGGAATTAGCACCTTAGCTTATACGTAATAAGCTCGGTTGCCGGGCATCATCGGGCCAGTCCCTCCGCCACTCTTGATAAGAGTATGTGTATGTAGTTTTGAATATGGTACTAATAGTAAATCGTACAAAAAGAATTGTCAATTATATTTTCAGAATATATTTTATTTTAAGGTGATCGAAACATTTCCTTTCTTATGGCCCATTTCTACATACGTATGGGCTTCTGCAACTTCTTCTAATCGGTAAGTTCTATCAATAACAGGTTTTAGCTTTTCTGTTTCAGCTAGTTGTTTTAGTAGGTTCATATCTTCTTTACTGACCTTTGCCATCATTCCGTTCACAGATACATATTTTCCATTAGGCATTAATGCATCTGTACAAAGAGACTTTTGATATTTTCCAACTGCGTCAAATATAATATCGTAGTGATCGCCCCGCTTAGTAAAATCTTCTTTCATATAATCAATTACGTTGTCTGCCCCTAAAGCTGTTACTAAATCGAAATTCGAACTACTACAAATGGCTGTGACAGTCGCCCCGAAGTATTTAGCAAGTTGTACGGCTGCCGTCCCTACTGACCCAGAGGCGCCGTATATAAGTACTTGTTGCCCTTTTTTTATCTGTCCTTTTCTAAGGAAGTGCAATGCTGAAGTTCCGCCAAAAGGAATAACAGCAGCTTCTTCATAGGTCACATTGGTAGGTTTTAATGCTATTAATCCACTTTCATGCACGCATGTGTATTCGGCATAACCACCAAGGTTGAGTTCTGTTAATGCAAAAACTGGATCCCCTTTTTTAAATTGTGTTACATCTGTTCCAATGTCTTCGATTTCACCGGATAACTCTACGCCAAGTATAGGTTTTCTCGGTTTTCTGAAACCTAATATGATCCGCATAGGAATCCAAAATAAGAGGGGGCTATTAAAGCCACGTATTCTACAATCTCCAGTCGTTACACTTGTTGCGTGAATTTTAACTAATACTTCATTTTTTTTAGGTTTAGGCTTTTCTACATTTTGAAGCTGGAGAACATTAGGTGGTCCATACTTTGTGCAAATAATCGCTTTCATAATGACCTCCTGAAATGAGTTGTTATTATTTACATCATATTTAAACTTTTTCTCAAACATGTTGTTATATAGGAAATAAATTTAAAGATAAATATTACGAATTATATAGATTTCATAGGAATAGAGATGATATTATTTTTGGGAAGGAGGGGACGTTATGAAAAAACTTATTTTAATTTCAAGTCTAGTACTTGCAGTCGGTCTAGGAGTAGGGTGTAGTAATGAGGAAACAAAAAAGACTGATGAACCGAAAAAAGAAGCTGTGCAGAAAGAAAAGGAATTAACAGCGAAGGATGTTTTCAATAAAGCGAATGAAGCTTTTAAAAACGAAGAAAATGTAACGATGACATATGATGTGGGAATAAAGGCTGAAGGAACAGAGATGAATGTAATGAAGGCCAAAATGCAACTAGAGCCGAAGAAAAAAAACTCTCGTTCTGAAATGAATGTTTCTGGTACAGAGGTTATTGTTTATGATGTAGGTGGCAAAATTGCTGGTCAGGTGAAAAATCCTAATACGGGTGAAGTGATGTCTGTACCAGAGGAACAATTAAATGCTAACGGAATGAACGCGACTCAAGGAATGGTAGATAATTTAGAGATTCCATCGGAAATTTTAAATAAAGTAAAGATGGAGAAAAGTGGAGATAATTATAAACTGAAGTTTGCATTAAAAGGGCAAGAGACAGAGAGTATGCTAGCTAGTATGGATGAAAAGCAGAAACAAATGCTACAAGGCCAAAATGCAAAGATAGAAGAAATAGATGGGGAATATATTATTACAAAAGATTTTAAATATGAATCAGCAAAGATAGATATGGTTATGAGTAGCAATGGTAAGGATAAAGCGCACATTATTACGGATGCAAAGTTTACATCGTATGATAAATTTGATCCAATACAATTGCCAGCAGCAAAGTAATCACTGTCAAGAGAGGTACCTGAAAGAACGGGTATCTCTTTTTGTTGCTAATAAGGAGAGTGTCCTTTGAAAAAAAGAAAGATAGCAGTGGTCATTGTCGCATATACGGTTTTGCTTGCAACGTCTGTACATACGTATAAAAAACAAATTGATCATCCTATTATGAGTGATGTAGGTAAATTGCTTCCGACAAAAATAAAACGTGTTGAAAGTGCTACGGAAGAGCACTCGTTAATAAAATTAGTGCGAGATGCAAAAGTTTCAGGAGAGAAAATTTCCATTGCAGGCATGCAACATAGCCAAGGAGGACAGACATATTATCCGAATGGCACGATGCTCGATATGAAAGGATATAATAAAATATTAGAATTCGATCCAGAGAAGAAGCGGATTACAGTTCAAAGTGGTGTCACGTGGAATGATATTCAGAAGAAAATAAATCCATATGGCCTTGCGGTACAGGTCATGCAGTCTCAAAATATTTTTACTGTTGGTGGTTCATTAAGTGTAAATGTACACGGGCGTGATATTCGTCATGAGGCACTAATTGATACAGTAGAGTCATTCAGATTGTTAATGGCAGATGGCACGGTACGTAATGTAAGTAGAGAAGAAAATGTAGAGTTATTTCCATATGTCATTGGTGGTTACGGTTTATTTGGAGTTATTTTAGATGTGACGCTGAAGTTAACAGATGATGAATTATATGAAATGCACACGAGAATGATAGATTATAAAGAATACGCATCTTATTTCAAAGAGAAAGTGAAAAGAGATGAGAATGTTCGTATGCACTTAGCGCGTATTTCTGTTGCTCCAAATTCATTTTTAAAAGAGATGTATGTGACGGATTATACTTTGGCACAAAATCAAAATATGAGAGAAGAGTACAGTGAATTAAAGGAAGAAAATATTATAGCTGCACCTAAATTTTTACTTGGGTTATCACGTTATAGTGATTGGGGAAAGAATACATTTTGGGATATACAAAGAGGTTATTTTGAACGTACAGATGGAAAGTATGAGACGCGTAATAATGTTATGAGATCAGATAGTGCTTTTATGGAATATGAAAATCCAAATAGGACCGAAGTGTTACAAGAATACTTTGTGCCTATAGATGCTTTCACGGAGTATATAGATGATTTACGTAACGCATTAAATGAAGAAGAGTTTAATTTACTCAACATTACGATTCGTTACGTGGAAAAGAATGAAAATGCAGTTTTGTCCTATGCGAAAGATGATATGTTTGCGCTGGTTCTTTTGATTAACCAGGGACGCTCAGAGAGTGAGATAAAGAAAACAGAGGATGTCATTCGGAAGATGATTGATGTTACTTTAAAGCATAACGGTAGTTACTATTTGCCGTATTATTCTTATCCAACGAAAGAGCAGTTAAAGAGGGCATATCCTCGTATTGAAGAATTTCTCAAGAAAAAGAAGGAAGTAGATTCAGAAGAGAGATTTGTGAATTTATTTTATAGGGAGTATACGAAATGACATATAGAAGATTTGTGGCTTCGCAAAGTATCATCATGATGGCAGGAAGTATGGTATTTCCTTTTTATATATTATTGCTTCGAAACGTTGGAAATAGCTTCTCGCAATTTGGCTGGGCGTATGGCTTATTTGCTTTAACATCAGCACTTGTATATCCACTAGTGGGAAAGATATCTGATCAAGTAGGTGATAGAAAATTATTAATAATATACGCTTGGTCCATGGCAATCTTAATGCTTTGCTTTCCGATTGCCACGGAAGTATGGCATGTGTATATTCTTCAAATTGTAATGGGAGTTTTAGGTGCTGTGCAGCGTAATACTGAGAAGACTTCATTAGCACGAAAGGTTGCGCAGGAAAAGGCTGGTTATGAGATTGGAAAATACCATGTGTGGACATCCATTGGCGGAGCAGTAGCGGTTATTGCCACGGGATATTTAGTAGATTTCTTTACGATTGGTACAATTTTTTATATTGCATCTATTCTATATGTAGTGAGCGGGATTGTATTAAGTAGTAAAAAAATATAACTATTCCTATTTTCACCTTAATACCCTTTATTTGTTATACTAAAAGGGAATACAAAAGAAAAGGGGACAGTGCCTTTGATGAAATTTGTAGTTTTAGCTATTCTTACTTTGTTTTTGATTCCATGGACAAGAAGCAGTAGTAAGCTTCGGGCAGTGGATAAGAAGGGAGATAAGAAGGTTGTAAAGGGTAAGAAATCATCTATTTTAGTTATTCCTGTTTTATTTTGGATAGGTATTGCAATCTATGAATACTTTTGGCTAATTGATGATCGAGTAGATTCGATTCTTACTCATTATTCTGTTGCAGTAGCAATTTTAATTGGGCTTGTTTTATTTTCACAAGATCAAATAGGGAAATTAGAAGGTACGCTAAAAGGACTTCTAATGTTTATTTTACTCGCAAGTTACGGCTACTTTGGTTATTTGCACGATATAGTAATCTCGCAAAAGAAATATGATTCTGTTGTTAAGGTAGAGAAAGATATTTCAGAGCCATTTACTGAAAATGACCAGCCGTTTACAGTGCCGCCAAAGACAGCGGAGAATAAGATGAAAAAAGTATTTGGTGATATTCCGAAAGTAGCTTATTTTGAGCTAGGAGAATTAACGCCACAAATGGTAAACGGCGAAGCTTTATATGTAGCGCCGATTGAAGTTTCAGGATTTTTTAAAGCGCGTAAAGCTGAGACAATTCCAGGGTATGTAACGATGTCAGGTACGAATCCTGATGCGGAAGCGAAACTGCACCTCGGTTATAAAATGAAATATGTGCCAAGCATGTTTTTTGGTAATAAGTTAGAGCGTGTGGTAAGGCAAGCAGAACCAAATTTAATCTTTAAAGGAAAACCTAAATTTGAGGTTGATGATCAAGGAAAACCATATTATACAATGACGTATGGTGAATTTATTTCAGGAAGATCTGGATTTGAGGTAGAAGGTGTTGTCGTAGTAGATGCACAAACAGGTGAAGTGAAAAGATATGATAAAGGAAAGGCACCTAAATTTGTTGATGGTGTATTAAATCATGAGACTGCATCTACGTTAAATACGTACTTTGGTAAATATATTCACGGATTTTGGAATACGAAATTCTCACAAACAGATATGAAAATTCCGACTGAGTGGGGAACGAAAGAAGGCGTGACCCCGATCTTTGGTAAAGATGGAACACTGTATTATTTTACAGACTTTACTTCTCCAAAAGAAGGAGTAGATTCAGCCCTAGGCTATTCATTAGTAGATGCACGCACAGGCAAGCTATATTACTATAATGGAAAAGAAGTAAAGGGGATTATGGATGGTTCAGCAGCTACAGAAGTAGTAGATAATTCCTTTAAGAGAGAGAAATGGCATGGGACAATGCCTGTCATTTATAACGTATACGGAAAACCAGCTTGGATTATTCCGGTTGTTGATGACGGAGGCCTAGTACGTGCACATACAGTTGTATATGCTGCTAATGCAAAAATATTTGCGACAGGTTCTTCGCAGAAAGAAGCGCTTGAGAATTATAAAAACGTAATGAGTGGTAATGGTGATACCTTTAGACCAACCTCAACAGGAAAAGAAGCGCAAAAAGAAGGTATTGTACAACGTGTATATAAAGAGAAATCAGGTGAAAATACAATCGTGTACGTACTTTTAGAGAATGAACAAAAGGTATTTATGATACCGGTGAAGAAATTCCCGTATGCTATGTTTACAGAAGTAGGAGACCCAATTCAAATTACATATTTAGATACAGGAGAGACGATGGCCTCGGTATCTAAATTTACGAATAGCAATGTGAAAAAGTAAAGCGATAGAATTTCTATCGCTTTTTTTTACATTATGAAAGAGGAAAATGCGCTGTACTTGACGTATGTTTATGATGTAACTATAATTGTTACGATTCAGTGTATATAGGAAAGGGTGAATTGAAAAAGTGAATGAAGTTAATCACGAAATATATAAACCTGTAAAGGCAAACAGGTTATGGATGATTCTTGTATTAGGAACACTTACGGCGATTGGGCCATTATCTATTGATATGTATTTGCCTTCATTACCGAAGTTAACGGATGACTTGCAAACAGGTGCATCCCTAGCGCAGCTTACATTAACAGCTTGTTTGCTTGGGTTGTCAGTAGGACAATTATTTGTTGGCTCAATTAGCGATATTTACGGAAGACGCAAACCACTTATTATTGCTCTTATTATTTATGTTGCTTCTTCTTTACTTTGTGCTGTTGCGCCATCTATTTGGACATTAGTATTATTGCGCTTCCTACAAGGAGCTTCAGGATCAGCCGGGATTGTTATATCACGTGCAATGGTACGTGATATGTACTCAGGTTCTGAAATGACGAAGTTTTTCTCACTGCTTATGTTAGTAAACGGAGCAGCACCTATTTTGGCACCAATTATTGGAGGGCAATTATTACAGTTTACAACGTGGCGCGGTGTTTTCATCGTTCTTGGAGCAATTAGCGTATTCATGTTAATCTCAGCTACTTTTGTATTGCGTGAAACATTACCTCCTGAAGAAAGAGAAACGGGTGGTTTGTCAGGGACTTTGGCGACGTACGGAAAATTGTTAAAGGACCGTCTGTTTATGGGATATGCATTGTCACAAGGATTAGTAACAGCGGCAATGTTTGCATACATTTCGGGCTCACCATTTGTGCTGCAGAACATATACGGAACATCGCCACAGCAATTTAGTTTATTCTTTGCGATTAACGGCATCGGTATTATTATTGCTAGTCAGGTAACGGGTCGTTTAGCGGGGAAAGTGAATGAGAAGACATTATTTGTTGCTGGTATTATTATCGCAGCTGTTGGTGGCCTATCTTTACTACTGACAATCGTACTAGGAATAGGTTTAATCGGTGTTTTATGTTCGTTATTCCTTGTTGTATCAAGTGTCGGGGTTGTATCAACAACTGGGTTCTCATTAGCGATGAGAAATCAGAAGCAAGCTGCAGGAACAGCGTCAGCTTTATTAGGCTTATTACAGTTCATTTCAGGAGCGCTTGTCGCTCCGCTAGTAGGTATTGGTGGGAGTAATACAGCGTTACCGATGGGTGTTGTTATTGCGCTTTGTGAAGTAGGGGCAGTATTATGTTATCTATTTATGGCCAGAAGAAGTGAGAAGCAGTTTGAACTGCAACAAAGACAAAATTTAGAGGCTTAACAAAAAAGAACTGATTCAAAGGGAATGTTTGAATCAGTTCTTTTTTTCATTTCTTTGAAATACATCATACATATTATTCATGATCGTATCATATAAAACAGCAAGTTTATCCCACACCCAGCGATTACTATCGACTTCTTTTTCCCCACAGTCGATAATATCGGTATGGTCAGTAATTTTATACGCTTTTTTAACGATAATAGGAGCAATCTTCGGTATACGTGGGATTTCTTTTAAGATATCTGCGAAGTTTCCAATGTAGACATGACCGATGATTTCGATTGTTAATGATTTATCCGATATATTTAGCACGGTATGAAATTGATTTGTGTGTTGTTGTTTTAAATATTGAGCTAACTTAAATGGAGCATGCTTCTTCTTTAATACGCGGCGAAGGCTCTCTGTATTTTCGATATGAAGTGATTTTTCGCGAATAAGGACACGAATATCTTCTCCCATAAAAGGCATTGTGTTGTACATAGATGATTCTCCTTAAAAACTTACATATGTTTGCGTTATGCATATGTAAGTCTAGCATGGTTTGTTCTTTATGTGTGCTTACAGTTTTGTAAGGTGATGTAGTAAAGCATTGCAAAAGTTATTTGTATAAAGTGACGATACTGTGACAAACATGTTGGTATATATATTACGATGTCGTCTTAAGTGTAAAAAGTAGGGCGTTCTCGGTATAATAACAAGTGGAGATAAAAGAAACTATAATGAGTAATAGCTGTAGATAAAAGGAGAAGAAGAGATGAAGAAGGTTTTGGGTATTGCTGTAATGGGAAGTATGCTCTTTCTAGCAGGGTGTAATGGAAATAAAGATACGAAAGAAACGAAAGAAAAGGTAGAGCAATCTGCTGAACAAACAGAAGAGATGAAAGAATACCTTGCAGTACATGAAAAATACGATATAAAAATGAATAAAGAAATTAATAAAGCACTGCAGTTATTTGAAGTGGCAAAAGAAAAGGGCGGTAAGGAAATAACGAATGCTACATATAAAGAAGATGTGCAAAAGGTAACAACGAGCATGTTAGAAGATATTGATCATATACGTAAAGAAATTCGTGTGCCGAAGTCGAAAGAGCAAGAACATGAAGTATATGTTGGTTTCTTGAATGAATCGGAACAAGCGATGAAAAAATTACAGAAGTTAGCTAAAGAAGAAGATTCATCGTTGATTCGTGATATAGAAATTAATTTTGCAACAGCATCGACATACTATAAACGTTTTCAAGCAGAAACGAAAAAATAACCTTGCCTGTGCAAGGTTATTTTTTCTTCTTACCATCTCCGTCTGCATCCTCGGATACTAATATTTTCTGTTCTTCGTGAAATTCGGAAATAGTTTGCCCGGTAATATTATCGAAAGGGGTATAAGAAAGAAGTGATACGTTTCTTTTTAATAAAGAGTTTATAGAAGCCGATGATGACAAGTATAACGATAGTTAAGGATAATCCTATAGTAGCAAGAAGTAAGGGATCCATCTTATAACTCCTTTAACATCATTTCTTGTTATGATAAGCCGAAAACTGTAATTTCGATAAAAGAATTAAAAACTGATTTTTCTAAATTTATCCAATTTGATTGACTTTTCAATTTTTCAGAATTATAATTCGAAATATACAATTTGAACCAAATAATAATATAGCAATTTACTTATCCAGAGAGGTAGAGGGACTGGCCCTATGACACCTCAGCAGCGGGTTCTGTAATAGGAACACCGTGCTAATTCCAGCAAGCAAGTCTTGAAAGATAAGTGATGGGCCTTTGTTTGTTAAGCCTTGATCTTATTTTTTAAGATCAAGGCTTTTTGTATTCTAAAAAGAGAAAAGGGAGTAATGGAAAAAGTACATTCATAAAACAAAGTAAATTCATGTGTTTAGGGGGTTATTGAAGTGTATGTAATTAAAAAATTATCGGTTATGGTGTTCACACTATGGGTTATTACGACAGTGACATTTCTAATTATGCATATTATTCCGGGAGATCCATTTTCATCAGATGCAAAAATCTTTCCTGAAGAAGTGATCCAAAACATGAGAGCGAAGTATCACCTTGATAAACCGTTATGGAATCAATATGTTGCTTATTTAGACGGTGTAGTTCATTTTGATTTTGGTGAATCTGTTCAATCAACCGGGCAAGGTGTATCAGAAATTATAACAACTGGCTTTGGTCCATCAGCAATTATTGGTCTACAAGCACTTGTTATTTCATTGTTGGTAGGAATTGCGGCAGGGACATTTGCTGCTCTATATCATGGGAGAGTAATTGACTATAGTGTGAGTTTGCTCGCAATTCTAGGTATTTCTATTCCAAGTTTTATTTTAGCACCACTATTTATACAAGTATTTGCTATCCAATTTGAGTTTTTACCAGTAGCCTCTTGGGGAACATTCGAACATACGGTATTGCCATCCTTTGCATTAGCGTTAGGGCCAATTGCAGTTATTACAAGGTTTGTTCGTTCTAATATGATCGAAGTACTGCAGAGTGATTATATTAAGCTAGCAAGAGCAAAAGGTATACCAATTAAGAAGATTATTATAAGACATGCTCTTCGAAATGCGATTGTTCCAGTACTTACATTTGTGGGACCGTTAATGGCTGGACTTTTAACAGGGACTTTCGTTATTGAAAAAATCTTTTCAATTCCTGGCCTAGGAAAATATTTCGTAGATAGTATTTTTAACCGAGACTATCCGGTGATTATGGGAACAACGATTTTCTATAGTGCATTATTAATTGCTTGTATTTTCATTACAGATATTATTCACCGCATTGTTGATCCGCGTATTCGTTCTATTACATAAGGAGGGGGGATATTTAAATGGGAGCTTATGAAATTAATGAACAGTTATTAACGAAAGAAGAGAAAAAAGAATTAACGATAAATAAAAATCAGCAAACGATTAGCAGAAAGAAAGAAGTGTTTCGTAAGTTTATATCGAATCCAATCGCAGTTTTAGGAACAGTGACGTTATTGCTAATTATTGTTTTCTCGCTTATTGGCGAAAGTTTAACTTCATTTACTGCGAGTGAACAAGTAAAAGAGGCAACAAATTTACCGCCGAGTAGTGAACATTGGTTTGGAACAGATGATCTAGGGAGAGATATTTGGGCACGTACTTGGGCTGGTGGGAAGATTTCACTAACAGTTGGATTAGTAGCAGCTGCCCTCGATATAGGGCTTGGTGTACTGATTGGTGGATTTAGTGGATATGTGAGAGGGCGTAATCGCCTTGGAACGTTAATTGATGAGTGGATTATAAGAGGAATTGAAGTATTATACGGCATCCCATATTTATTAATTGTTATTTTACTATTAATTGTTATGAAACCAGGTCTTTTCACCATTATTATCGCCCTTGCATTAACGGGATGGATTGGAATGGCTCGTCTCATTCGAGCACAAGTATTGTCTTTAAAACAACGAGAGTTTGTTATTGCAGCAGAGCGATTAGGTACATCACATATGAAAATTATATATGGGCATTTAATTCCGAATTTAACAGGGATTATTATCGTAAATTTATCATTTACAATTCCAGCAGCTATTTTTTCAGAATCATTTTTAAGCTTTATAGGACTTGGAGTACAATCACCAGCGGCAAGTTGGGGGACGATGACGAATGATGCACTTGGGACATTATTGAGCGGAGAATGGTGGCAGCTATTTTTCCCGGCAATCATGATTGCACTCATTATGTTCGCATTTAATGCAATTGGTGATGGTTTGCAAGATGCGATTGATCCAAAAATCGTCAAACGGAATCGAAAGGAGAAAAAACATGGCACAAATCTTATCTTTAGAAAACGTAACGTTAGCCGTTGAAAAAGAGAATAGTAAGCAAGCGATTGTGAAACATGTTTCCTTTTCTATTAACGAAGGTGAAATAGTTGCACTTGTAGGAGAAAGTGGTTCAGGAAAAAGTGTCACAGCACAATCCATTATCGGCTTGAATCAAGAATCAATTCATATTGATGATGGAAATATAGCTTTCCAAGCAAAGGAATTAACGAATTTACAAGAGTCAGAATGGAATCAAATTCGCGGAAAAGATATTTCCTTTATATTTCAAGATCCGCTTTCATCTTTAAACCCAACGATGAAGGTAGGCAAACAAATTACAGAAGTAGTTTTGCAACATGAGAAAAAATCGAAAAGAGAAGCAAAGGAAATTGCGATTAACTTGTTAACAGATTTAGGGATACATGAAGCAGAGAAACGCTTTGAACAGTACCCACATCAATTAAGCGGAGGTATGAGGCAGCGTATTTGTTTAGCAATTGCGTTTGCTTGTTATCCAAAGCTTGTAATTGCAGACGAGCCGACAACAGCGTTAGATGTAACGATTCAGAAACAAATTATGGGGCTATTAAAAGAAAGAAAAGAAAAACAAAATACGAGTATTTTATTAATTACACATGATTTGGCACTTGTACGTGAAGTAGCTGATCGAGTAGTTGTTATGTACGGGGGACGTGTCGTTGAAAAAGGAACGATACAGGAGGTAATAGGTTCTCCTAAACATCCATATACGAAAAGTTTATTACAAGCAATTCCGAATATGGATGATTCCGAAAAGGTATTACGTGCTATAGAAGGAACGACACCTTCCATTGAAACATTAAATAGCTTTGGTTGTCCTTTTGTAAATCGTTGTCCAGTAGCGATAAAAGAATGTATTCATCGTTTCCCAGAGAGAACAACATATTCTAAGGAGCATAGTTCACATTGTTGGCAGCATGTTCTAGAGCATAATAAAGCGAAATCAAAAGAGAAGGTGAATGCCTCATGACGACAGATTTAATTACTGTAAAGCAAGTAATGAAAACGTACGGAAGTAAAAGTAAAGAAATCACAGCGTTAAAAGACATATCACTTTCTATCCCGAAAGGAACAACACTTGGCATTATTGGTGAAAGTGGTTCAGGAAAAACAACACTTGGAAAGCTCATAGCAGGGATTGAGAGTCCAACGTCTGGTGAAATTGATTATAACGGTCAAGTCGTTCACAAGCTGAAGTCAGCTCATAAGCGAGAGTTTTTACAGAAAGTACAGTTCATTTTTCAAGATTCTACAGCTGCATTAAATCCGCGCTGGAAAGTACGCGATAGCGTAACGGAAGGTTATATTTCATTCGGTTTAGGTGATAAAGGGTTGAAGGATAAAGTAGCAGGTGATGCGCTAGAGCGTGTTGGATTAGATAGAAGATATATTGATCGATATCCGCATGAATTTAGCGGAGGACAACGTCAACGTATCGCTATTGCAAGAGCGCTATTATGTGAGCCAGAAGTATTAATTCTTGATGAACCAATTTCGGCATTAGACGTTTCATTGCAAATTCAAATTGTACATCTGCTGCAAAAGATTCAAAAGGAGCAAGGCTATACATATTTATTTATCGCGCACGATTTACCGATGGTTCACTATTTATGTGAAAAAGTAGCTGTCTTATACAAAGGAGAACTTGTTGAATTTGGAAATACGGACGAAGTGTTCCGTAATCCACAACATTCTTATACAAAAACATTATTAGCATCAACACCAAAAATTTCGGGTTAAAGGAGAATGTAGGATGAAGAAGTTTTTACTGTTTGTCATTATGACTGTTTTAGCGATTACTTCGGTCGCTTGCGGTAAGAAAGAGACGCAAAAGGCGAGTGCCGGTAAGGGAGAAGGAGATCGATTAGTAACGAATATTAGTAGTGATCCATATACACTTGATTCTGCTATTGCAACAGATAGCACGTCAGGTTATATAATTGGGCAGTTGTTTTCAAGTTTATATACGCAAGATAGTGATGGGAAATATCAAAATGAATTAGCAGAGAAAGAAGAAGTAAATGCTGATGGAACTGAATATACAATCCATTTGAAGAAAGATATTAAATGGTCAGATGGTTCTCCTATTACGGCAAATGATTTTGAATTTGCATGGAAGCGATTATTAAATCCGAAAACGGGTTCTATGAATGCGACAGAAATGTATTTCATTAAAGGGGCAGAGGCATATAATACTGGAAAAGGTGAAGAGGGACAAGTTGGTATTCAAGTCGTTGATCCTCAAACATTAAAGGTAACTCTTGAACATCCAGTTGCTTCTATTAAACAAAAATTAGCAAGCTCATTATTTATTCCATTAGCTAAAAAGTCGATTGATGATAATAATAAATTAAAAACAGATCCAAAAGAGTTAATTACAAATGGACCATTCACGTTAAAAGAGTGGAAGCATAACCAGGCTATTACAGTACAAAAAAATAAAGAATACTACGATAAAAAGGTAACTCTAAAAGAAATTGAGTTTCGTATTATTCCAGACTCTAAAACAGCGTATCAATTATTTAAATCAAAAGAATTAGATTTACTAAGTGGTTTACCACAAGAGATGATTGAAAAAGAAAAAGGAAATAAAGAATATAAGCGTGTTGCAGGATTCTCATCTTATATTTATTCGTTTAACGTAGAAAAAGAGCCGTTTACAAATGCGAAGGTACGTAAAGCATTTTCATTAGCGATTGATCGTAAATTTATCGTTGAAAAATTGTATAAAAATAATGCGCAAGAAGCATATGCATTCGTTCCAGAAGGAGCAAAAACACAAAGTGGTCGTGATTTCCGTAAAGAAAAAGGTGATTATGTTAAATTTGATCCAGCAGAAGCGAAAAAATTACTAGAAGAAGGTATGAAAGAACAAGGGTGGTCTACATTACCTGAAGTAACATTAAAATTCACTACAGATACACAACATAAAAAAGTAGCAGAAGCAATGCAAGAAATGTTTAAGAAAAATCTTGGTGTAGATATTAAATTAGAAAATAAAGAATGGAAGAGTTACATCGACACATACAAGCAAAGTGATTTCCAATTAGCTTATATGGGATGGGGCGGCTCTTTATTAGATCCAATTACTAAACTAGATCTATATGCAGGTGATGGTCCGAATAACTATGCAAAATGGCATAATAAAGAATTTGACGCTTTAGTAAAAGAAGCAAAAGTTGAACAAAACGAAGATAAGCGTTTTGACTTATTGCATAAAGCGGAAGATATTATGTTTACAGATTCACCATTAATCCCAATTATTTTCCCAAGTGCTTCATATTTACAAAAACCATCAGTATCTGGTGTTCAGTTCATTATCGGTTCTAGTCCAGAACTAAGATACGCAAAAATTAAAAAATAAAGAAGTAGGCAATCGCCTACTTCTTTATTTTATTTCTCTTTTGTATTCTTTTTTCGTTCCATCAGAGAAGACAACTTCTAAATCGAATTTTTGGTAGTCTTTATCAAGTTTGAACACGTTCGCTACTTGATCGATTACTTCTTGGTCAGGAGTATCTTTATCAAATTTTAATTCTTGTAGAAGTGGGCTTAATTTTGTGATAGCCTCATCTCCTGTTAATTTTACATCTGCTTTATGATCTTCAATTTTTGCTTCCATTTTTTTATCAGCTGCTACATTTTTATAGTCTGCTTCGTAGTCTTTCTTAGTATCTTGGTAGTCTGCCTTTAAATCGAATTCATTGAAATTTAGTTTTAAATCAGCAGGGGCTTCATTCTTTGCCTCTTCTGTAGTCTTTTTATTAGAAGTCGTGTCTTCCTTTGCAGGAGCTTTACATCCTGTTAATGCAGGTACTAGCATAAGAGCTAATAAAACTGATAGTAAAATTCTCATTATAAATTCCTCCTTATGTAAATTTGTTCTATACAAGTTTTTCCTAAAATCATGTAATTATGTATGTGTTGAAAATAAAATTTTGACTTGTAGCTTCAAGGATTAATCCGCAATTTAAATCAAAAATGATTTGTATGTATATGGTAAATTGAAGTTGTGAGGGAGGGACTAAAATGCATGAAGAATATAAAGAGATAATAAAAAAATCAATTGAATATATAGAGAATCACTTACATGAGGAGCTTACAACAGAAAGAGTGGCATCTCGCAGTGCGGTATCGATGTACCATTTTCATCGTATTTTTCAAAGGTATATTGGGATGAGTGTAACGGATTATATTCGAAAGAGAAGATTAACTCATGCTGCACAGGCTTTAGTATCGACTGAAAGACCTGTTATTGATATTGCAATGCAATATGGTTTTTCCTCACAAGAGGCCTTTACGAGAGCTTTTAAAAGAATGTTTCAATTGCCACCAAAGAAATATCGAAAGTACTTCCAGTCATTTTATATAGAAAGAGGAGAGGGTGTTCCAATGCAAAAAGGTATACCGAAAGGATGGATCTTAAGTGGAAGTCATCCTGCTGAATATGAGATGGGTTTAGATTATGAAGTTGTCCATCAAGGGAAAGTATCTGCATACATAAAAGCAAAAGAGAATGTTACGCACGGAGGATTTTCAACATTAATGCAAATGTTCCGAGCAGATAAATATGTAGGGAAGAGATTACGTTTTACAGCGTTTGTTAAGAGTGAAAGCGTAAGAGATTGGGCAGGATTGTGGATGCGAGTAGATGGAAAAGATACAGAACCGCTCGCTATGGATAATATGCAAAATCGCCCCATTAAAAATACGAATAACTGGCAATCGTACTCGGTTGTATTAGATATAAAAGAAGGAGCGCTTGGTATTGCATTTGGTGTTTTATTATCAGGAGAAGGTTGTGTGTGGCTAGATAGTATTCGATTTGATGAAGTGGATGGAAAAATTCCTTCAACAGATTTGGCTGAAAACTTTTATGAAACACTCCTAGAAGAGCCGGTAAATCTGCAATTTGAAGAGATAGAAAAGTAAGGAGAAAAGATATGTTCAAATATGTAAAACTCATAAGCATTAGTTTAGTAGTATCTTCTTGTATTATGGGGATTAACTATTTGATTAGCTATCTTTGGTCAGGGCATATACCTTCTTTGACGTGGAGAACATATTTGATGTTTGTGTTTATATTTATGATGAGTTTTGGTTCAATGCAAAAAGAGAGCTATGAAGAGAATTGATAATCTTTTTGTTTGCCTTCTTATTATTGATACGCAAATATTTATCACTAGATTAGGGGGATTTCCCGTAACAGACGGTTATCATACAATAATATTTGGTGAAGTTGATTGGGAGAGAAATATTATTGTATTATTACTTATTGTACTAGTTACAAAATGGGTAGCAGGAATTACCATAGGTATAAAAGGGATGGTAAAGAGAAGTAATTCTATAATTAAAGAAGCATAAAATAAAAAGGTATCCTTCAATTGGATACCTTTTTATTATTACTTATTATTTTGCAACTTCTGTCCACTTGTAGTTAAATTCACCGCCGAAGTCAGTTGTTACAAGTCCTTTAATGAAAGAGCGTTGTAAGTAAGAACGACCTTGTTGGTATAAAGGAGCGACAGCGCCGTCTTGTAATAGAATTTTTTCAGCTTGCTTCATTGCTTCAAAGCGTGCTTTTTCATCGCCAGCTAAATCTGTTTTCACTTTATGAATGAGCTCATCGTACTCTTTGTTAGAGTATTTATCGAAGTTATAAGCACTATCTGTTGTAAATAAATCTAAGAATGTAATTGGATCAGCGAAGTCAGGGCCCCAGCCATCAATACCAATTTCATAGTCACCACTTAACAGTAGTTTTAACTGCTGTTTACGTGGTTGTGGTTTTAAATTCACTGTTAATCCATCTAAGTTCTTTTCTAGTTCACCTTTTAAATATTCACCAGTCTTTTTAGCTAAAGCATTATCACTTGTTAAGAGTTCAATTGTTACTTTGTCAGTACCAAGTTCTTGCTTCGCTTTTTTCCAGTTTTCTTTCGCTGTTTTCACATCATCTTTCACTAGATTTCCATTTTCTTTACGGAAGTCGTTGCCATCAGGACTTTTTGCAAATTTCGCAGGAACCATTCCTTCAGCTGGAACAGCACCGTTATTTAAAATTGTTTCTACGTATGCTTTCTTATTCATTGCTCCGTTAATAGCAAGGCGTGCATGTTGATTTTTTAATGTTTCATTTTTTTGATTTAGTCGTAAAAATTGAATGCCAACTTCAGCGCGTTCTTTGAAGTTTGGATCGCCCTTATATTTATCAACAAACTCCGCAGTTAAAGCAACGCGATCAATTTGTCCTGAATCATATAAGTTAACTTCTGTAGACTTATCTTTAACGACATTGAAGTTGATTTCTTCTAATTTTACAGTTTTAGCATCCCAATAGTTAGGATTCTTCTTCAATTGGAAGCTTTGCTCATGTTTCCAGTTATCTAATGTGAAAGCACCGTTGTAAATTAAATGATTTGTTTCTAAACCGTATTTATCGCCTTGAGACTTTAAGTAATCTTCATTAATTGGTAAGAATGTTGAGAATGTCGTTAAGCTTAAGAAGTAAGGAACAGGACGGTCTAGTTGTACTTCTAAAGTTTTGTCATCAACAGCTTTAATACCTAATTGATCAACCGGTAATTGTTTTTGGTTTATTTGTTTCGCATTCTTTATATCGAAGAATAAGAATGCATATTCAGCTGCTGTATCAGGATTTACGGCACGTTGCCAAGCGAAGACGAAGTCCTTTGCTGTAACAGGAGTACCGTTTGACCATTTTGAATCACGCAGATGGAATGTATATTTTGTTTTATCGGGACTAATGTCGACCGACTCAGCAACACCAGGAATCGGTTTATTATCTTCTCCCATTGCATATAAACCTTCAAAAACATTTCGCATTACATTCATGGATTCCCCATCCGTTGCTTTTGCAACATCCATTGTTGGAATTTCTGAAGCGAATGATAAGTTAATTGCCTGTTTATCAGGTACTTTATCGTTTGCTTTCGCTCCGCTTGCATTATCTTTATTTCCCCCACAAGCAGTTAGTAATAGACTTGCCCCTAAAACAGATGCAACAACAGGTACAACTTTTTTCTTCATTGTTCGTTCCTCCCTAAATGTGTTGTTCGTAACGTCATAATGTCCATGTCTTGAAGTAGAGTTATAGAAGGAGATAAAACCTATTATAAATATTTGTTTATAGGTAATCAGGTGTTCTATATGTATATACATGTTGAGCTATAATCTATCGTTATATGTTTCAACGTAGTAGACATTATATTTTGATGGTGAAATATTTTGTTTCTTTGATTATTTAGAATATTAACACCGGAAAGAACTATATGTCAATAATAAAAATAGAATGTTAATTTCTTGGAATAATATATTAAAAAAGTAGATTCTCTTGTGTGAGAGAACCTACTTTTAATATATTTTGCTAAAAAAACAATTGGTGAGGGCTAATAATAAGTGGGGATGAAGAACCCCCACTTATTACGGTTTTACTTTATTTTTCAATTTTTGCCCACTTGAAGTTTAATTGACCTGCAAAGTCTACTTGTACAATTCCTTTCACATAAGAACGTTCTAAATAAGATTCGCCTTTTTGGTAAAGAGGAGCGATAACAGAGTCTTTAAATAATATTTTCTCGGATTCTAGTAATGCTTCCCAGCGAGCTTTTTCATCACCAGCTAAAGTTGTTTTCACTTTTGCTATTGTTTCATCGAATTCCTTACTAGAGTAATGATCTAAGTTATAAGGGTTATTCGTTGTAAATAGCTCAAGGAATGTAATTGGATCCGCAAAGTCAGGGCTCCAGCCATCAATTCCGATTTCGTAGTCACCTTTTAATAAAAGCGAAACTTGTTGCTTACGCGGTTGCGGTTTTATATTTACTGTTAAGCCATCTAAATTCTTTTCTAGTTGTCCTTTTAAGAATTCACCAGTTTTCTTATCAAGGTCAGCATCACTCGTTAATAATTCTAATGTTATCTTTTCAGAACCAAGCTCTTGTTTAGCTTTTTCCCATAACTTTTGTGCGGATTTTGTATCAACTTTTGTTAAATCGCCGTTTGCAGTACGGAAGTCTTTTCCTTCAGGTCCTTTTGCAAAGTTTTTTGGAACGAGACCAAATGTTGGTGTAGAGCCATCATTTAATAACGTATTTACAAAGGATTTTCTATCAATTGTTTGATCAATTGCTTGGCGTGCAGAAACGTTTTGAAGTACTTTGTTTTGTTGATTCATACGTAAAAATTGTACGCCTACGTTTGGACGTTCTTTAAAGTTGGCATCTTTTTTATATTTATCAACGAAGTCAGATGTTAGTTTTATACGGTCTAATTGTTTTGACTCGAATAAATTGACTTCTGTTGATTTTTCTTTTACGACGTTAAAATTGATTTCTTCTAGTTTGACAGTATCTTTATCCCAATAGGTAGGGTTCTTCTTAAATTTAAAGCTTTGTTCGTGCTTCCAATCGCTTAGTGTAAAAGCTCCATTGTACAAGATTGTATTATCTTCTAAAGCGTACTTATCACCTTGTGCTTTAAAGAATTCCTCGTTAATTGGTAGAAATGTTGGGAACGCTGTTAAGCTAATAAAATACGGAACAGGACGTTCCAATTCTACCTCAAACGTATGGTCATCAACTGCTTTTACACCAAGTTGGTCGGCTGGAAGTTCTTTGTTGTTAATTTTTGTTGCATTTTTAATATCAAAGAATAGAAATGCGTATTCAGAGGCTGTTGCTGGATCTACGGCTCTCTGCCAAGCGAACACAAAATCTTTCGCTGTAACAGGAGTGCCGTTTGACCATTTTGAATCTCGCAGGTGGAATGTGTATTTCGTTTTATCGCCACTTACTTCATGAGATTTTGCAACGCCAGGGACAGGTTTGTTACCTTCACCAAGATTATACAAACCTTCAAATACGTTTCTCATTACTTGACCAGAATCAGTATCTGTAGCACGGGCCGTATCCATTGTTCGTATTTCAGTAGGTGAAGATAAATTTAAAACCTGTTTACTAGGTGCCTCGTCTTTTGCATTTGCTCCGCTTGCTTCGTTTTTATAACTACCGCAACCAGTTAATAAAATACTTACTCCTACAACTGATGCAATACCGGGTACAAACTTCTTTTTCATTTGATTTTCCTCCTAAATGATTAAGTTTGGATGATGATGAGGGAAATGAAAAATAAAAAATCCCTCTTTTCATATTGAGAAAGAGGGATTTTTACGTACAAGTTATGCACCCGTATATAAACGAAGTCCCTCATTCTATCTTTCAAGCATAAAGCTTGCAGGAAGTGGCACAGTATTCAAAATGAACCTGCTGCCGAGGTTTCAAAGGGCCAGTCCCTCCACCTCTCTTGATACAATGAGTAAACGAATAAATTTTATTAATTTTTGTGTTTCTTTGATAATTCAAAATCTTACACCTTGAACAATGAAGTGTCAACCGAATGAAATATAGTTTAAATTTTCAGTTTTCTTAAATAAAAAAACCACTGCATATGGCAGTGGTTTTTTGCTTAGAAGTTAAAGTTATCTGGATCTGGACCAACGCGACGATCTTCATTTAAAGCTTGAATTGCTTTCATATCATCAGCACTTAATTCAAAGTCGAAGATGTTTGCATTTTCAATAATGCGATGTTCTTTAATTGATTTAGGGATTGTTACAACTTCGTTTTGTAAATCCCAGCGTAAAATAATTTGCGCAGTTGATTTATTATATTTTGTCGCAATTTCTTGTAACGTTGGATTATCTAGTAGTTGTCCTTGCATTAATGGTGACCAAGCTTCAAGCTGGATGTTATGTTCTTTACAGAATGTATGTAACTCTTCTTGTGCTAAACGTGGGTGGTATTCCACTTGGTTGACCATTGGCTTAATTTCAGCAATTTCAAATACGTCTTGTAAGTGGTGAATGTGGAAATTACTCACACCGATAGCGCGAACACGGCCATCTTTATAAAGTTTTTCTAATGCTTTCCATGATTCAGTATATTTCCCTTTTACAGGCCAATGTACTAAATATAAGTCTAAATATTCTAGACCTAATTTCTCTAATGTAGTTTCAAATGCTTGAAGTGTTGTTTCATATCCTTGATCGCTATTCCATACTTTTGAGGTAATAAATAATTCTTCACGTGAAACACCGGATTCACGAATCGCTTGTCCAACGCCCTCTTCATTTTGGTAGATTGCTGCAGTATCGATGCTGCGGTAGCCATTTTTAATTGCTGCTTTTACAGAATCAATTACTTCTGAACCATCTTCTACTTTAAAAACACCTAAACCAAACCAAGGCATTTTTACACCGTTATGTAATGTTGTATAGTCTTTTAAACTTGTTAAAATCATATTATTTCCCCCTAGCTTTTTTGTTTGTTGCTTCTACTGCTTTTTGAATTGCCTCTGAAAAATTATATTCGTATAAAGTTTTGAGACCCTCAGCTGTGGAACCACCTGGCGTTGTTACTTGTTCGCGGAGGTTAGCTGGATCTTGCGTTTGTTCGAGCATAGAAGCAGAGCCAGAAATCATTTGAATGACAAGATGTTTTGCGGTTTCTTCATCGACTCCATAACTTTTTGTTGCTTCAATTAAGCTTTCAGCAAAGTAATAAAGGAAGGCTGGTGCACTTCCAGTAACTGCAGTAAGCTGATGGACTTCTTCCTCAGTACAAAGTTGCGAAGTACCAATACCTCTTAAAAGCAGTTGCAGGGTTTCTTGATGCATCTCGTTTACTGATTGTCCCATTGTATATAAGGAGATAGACTTTCCAATTTCAGCAGCTGTATTAGGCATAATCCAAGCAACAGGCGTGCCTTTTGGGAGTCTAGCTTCTAAATAAGATGGTCCAATGCCAGCTGCTACTGTTACGACAAGTTGATTTGATATTAACGGAGATAGCTCAGCTAATAACTCTTCATGAGCAGAAGGTGGCATTGCTAAAACAACCGTATCGACAGATGTAATATGCTGCTTCCAATCCGTTGTAATAGACACATTATATCGCCTTTGTAATTGTTCTAACTTTTCTACGTTGCTTCGGTTAGAGATGATAATTTCTTCGATGTACTCTTTGCTTGTTTTAAGTAATCCGGAAAATATAGCTTCTGCCATACGACCAGCACCAATAAATAAAATTCGATGTTTGTTAGGCATATCCTTTATTCCTTTCTAGTAGAGATATGTTATAAAAACGATATCATCTTTAAGAGAATTTTGTAAAAAGAAAAGACTTACCGTAGATGGAATGGATAATGAGAAGGCGGAAATTCATGGTAAAGGAAAGGGCTATTCCTTATACTGGTGATAGGGAATTTATTACACATCTGGGGAGAGATAAATATGGTTAGAAGTCCACTTTTTTTACTTGTTTCTAGTATTATTTGTGTATTAGTTGGATTGTATATTCAATCGAGTTATATTGAAATTTTCGCATCAATTATGGGGATCATTAATGTTTGGTTATTAGCGAGAGAAAAAGTATCCAACTTTTTATTTGGCATGATTACTGTTGCGGTATTTCTATACATTTTTATTACACAAGGTTTATATGCAATGGCAGTATTAGCTGCTTTTCAATTTATCTTTAATGTATATGGTTGGTATTATTGGATTGCACGAAGTGGGGAGGGAGAGGTAAAAGCAACAGTTCGTTTAGATTTGAAAGGGTGGACTTTTTATATAAGTTTTATTTTAGTTGCTTGGATTGGTTGGGGTTATTATCAAGTCCGTTATTTAGAGTCAACAAGTCCATATTTAGACGCTTTAAATGCTGTATTGGGACTAGTGGCTCAATTTATGTTAAGTCGAAAAATATTAGAAAACTGGCATTTATGGATTTTATATAATGTAGTTAGCGTTGTAATTTATATTTCTACTGGTTTATACGTCATGCTAATATTAGCTGTTATTAATCTCTTTATATGTGTAGCTGGTTTGCTAGAGTGGAAGAGTAATTATAAGGGGCAAGAACATACAAATAATTATATCTAGAAAAAAATTAGAATTAAAAAACCCCCTGAAGCATATATGCTTCAGGGGGTTACTAATAGAATATAAGATTATGCTTTTGTCATACCAAGTAATACAGCGCCGCCGATAATTAAAACACTACCTAGTGCAATAAAGATCAATTGACGTTTTGTTTTCTTTTCACCTAAGAAGACAATTGCGCCGAATGTTGAGATAACGATTCCAGTTTGAGATAATGGGAAGCTTGTTGCTACTCCAACACGTGGTAATGAAAGAAGTAAGAATAAGTTTCCAGTTCCCCATAGTAAACCAGATAAAGCATTACGGATTGCATATTTGTTAAATGGTTTATGTTTAGACGTCAGTACAACCGCACCAACAAACATACCAACTGCTTGTGGTAAAATAGCAGACCAACCGTCGATATTATACCAACGAATAATAATTACATATACAAGATAGCCGAAAGTAGAAACAATTAAAGTAAGAAGACCTTTTTTCAATTGTCCTGGTGGCTGAGCATTTTCTTTATCATCTAATGATGTGAATACAACACCAACTACGATTAATAGGATTGCAATCGTTCCCAGAATGATCGTTGTAGTAGTAGTCCACTCACGGAAAGCGATAACCCCAAAGATAGAAGTTGCAACAAGTTGCATGCCAGTAGAAATCGTTACAGTAGTTGAAACACCTAGTTTTTCAACTGTTTTTAATTGGTTTACTTGTCCTAAAGCCCAGAATAAACCTGAAATAAAACCAACAATTAAGACTGTCATTGTTAAAGCTGGTTGAGTAAATACATACATGATTGTTGCGAAGAATAGAGCACCGATTGTCATACCTACCGTTTGGCTATATGCACCACCGCCCATTTTTACGCTTACTAATAAGATGTTTCCCCATGCAATTGCAGGAAGAAGCGCTAATAAAATGTCCATTACAAGACTCCCTTCGGTTTTCTATACCAATATAATTACATATCGTTCTAACGATCGGTAATGCCCCACTAATAGAGTAGAAGATTACCGATCGCTAAAACAGGATGAAGAACTTACGATATAAATGCGTTTTCATTTCTTCATTTTTTGAAACACCTCCATATAATAACAGGAAATTGCCTATTTTAGAAAGTGAATTCAAATAAAATGTATATTTTAATAAAAGGTAAAATTCAGTTATTTCCCGATGGTATATTTTATTTCCTAAGAAATAAAGAAGCAGCTTCAAAAAAGCTGCTTTAAGAATTACTAATTCTTTTATTAATAAGCTGAATGCATAGGAGAAATGCGAGTGACATACTAATAGTGATAATCACAAGTGTCCAGGCGAGTTGCATATTACTTGCGTCAATGGCCATGTAAATTGCAGTTGGGATTGTCTGTGTTTTACCAGGAATATTCCCGGCAAACATGAGTGTAGCACCAAACTCACCGAGCGCGCGGACAAAGCTCAAAATCATCCCGCTTAGTAAGGCAGGAAATGCGAGCGGAAGTGTAACGTGCAGAAAAACTTGATATTCACTTGCGCCAAGGTCACGAGCACTTTCTTCAATTTGTACATTTGCGATAGAAAATCCCGTTTTTGCTGATTGGTACATAAGCGGAAATGCAACAACTGTAGAAGCGATAATCGCAGCAGTAGATGTGAACATAATAGACTGCTGAAATAATGATTCGATCCACTTTCCGATCGGGCTGTTGTTTCCAAACATGATAATGAGAAAGAAGCCGATAACAGTTGGTGGAAGTACCATTGGTAATAAAAAAATGGTTTCTAATAGTACTTTATATCGCCATGAGGAGCGAGCTAATACTCGCCCGACAATCGTCCCTAAAATTGTAACGAGAATAGTGGCGCAAGCAGCTACTCTTAAAGATAGAAAGACAGGCGATATAATAGCATCAATGCTCATAGTAATTACGACAGGACTGTAAATCCATATTTCTTAAAGATAGATTGTGCATCTTTTGACTGCAAATACTCATAAACTGAAGTCGCCTCTTTCTTATGTTTAGATTCCTTTATAACACCTAAAGGATAGTGGATTGGCTCATGAGAAGTAGCTGCTGCTGTCTCACCAATCTTTACTTTATCTGAAATGAGAGCATCTGTTTTGTATACGATACCAGCATCGACATTCCCTGTTTCTACATATGTTAACACTTGGCGAACATCTTTTGTAAATACGACTTTATTTTGAACATCATTCCAAAGGTTTTCGTGTGTTAGAGAAGCCTTTGCATATTTTCCAGCAGGTACAGATTCAGGTGTACCAAGTGCAATTTTTTTGATTTTCTCATCTTTTAAATCTTGAAATTTTGTAAGAGAGCTATCTTTAGGGATGACTAGAACTAGTTCATTTCCAAGAAGATTTTTCCCCTCTTTTTCATTAATGAATCCTTTTTTTACAAGGGTTTGGAATTTATCTTCTGCTGCAGAGAAGAATAAATCAGCAGGTGCACCTTGTTCAATTTGTTGTTGAAGTGCTCCAGAAGCACCGAAGTTAAAAGAAAGTTTAATATTTGGTTCTTTTTCTTTATATTGTTTTTCAATTTCTTTTAATGCATCTTGTAAGCTTGCAGCAGCTGAGATAGTAAGTTCAACTGTTTTATCCTCTTTAGCAGCTGACTTTGTATTCTTTTCCCCACTTGTACAAGCAGCACTAAATATAAGAAGGAAAGAAAGTATAAGTGCCCCAATAGAACGTAATGTAAATTTATTCATAAAAAAATCCCCTTTCGTTTTGACACATCTAATTATAACTAATTATAACTAAATATAACTAGTTATAATTGAATATAATTTGAACGATGTAGTTGTTTTTTAATATAGGAGAAATATTCTTTTCTTTGTTACAATGAAGGAAGAAAGTGAGGAATCGTCTATGGATCATCATTCCTACACAACGGAAGAAGTAGCGAAGCGATTAAAAGTATCAAAATTAACTGTATACGACTTAATTAAAAAAGGAGAACTGCCTTCTTATAGAGTTGGTAGACAGATGCGCATTGATGCAGCAGATTTAGATCAATATATAAAACAAATGAAAACAGGAAAGGTACAAGTTACTCCTGTAAAAAACGATGGTAGTAGTATCTTGAACACGTGTATTATTAGTGGTCAAGAACTAACGTTAGATATGTTAGCTAAACGTATAGAAAACCGTTTGCCAAGTTCTAATGTTTTAAGGGCGTATCAAGGTAGCTTAACAAGTTTAGTGAAAATGTATCAAGGAGAAGGAAGTATCGTTAGTTTGCATTTGTTTGATGGTGAAACGGGTACATATAATGTTCCTTATGTAAAACGCATTTTAGTAGGACAGCCATGTATTATGATTAATTTATTGTCCAGAAATGTAGGGTTTTATGTCCAAAAAGGAAATCCGAAGAAAATAAAGACATGGGCCGACATATCCGGATCCACTATAAAGTTTGTAAATCGAGAAAAGGGTTCTGGTATTAGAGTGTTAGTGGATGAACAATTACGAATCCAAAAATTAAATAAAGCTGATATTAGTGGATATGAATGGGAAGAATCGAATCATCTGGGTGTTGCCACGCAAGTTGCAAATGGAAAAGCTGATGTAGGAGTAGGTTCAGAAAAGTTTTCGCAAATTGTAAATGTGGACTTTATTCCAATCATGAAAGAACAGTATGATTTAGTAATTTTGAAGAATAAAGAAAATGAAGAGCTGATTGAAGTCATGAAAGACATTCTGCAATCGGAAGAATTTCATAATGAATTAAATGCAATTGGCGGATATGATATTACGAAAACAGGTCAAATTATATATGAAACAAACTAAAAAGCTGCTTGTCTATAAGACGAGCAGCCTTTTCTATATAAAGGGGTTTGGGGAAACAAAGTGTTAAACAAGACCTTGAGCAAGTGTATAAATGAAAGCCGTAAGAAGAGTAGCTCCACTTGCAAGTCCGATAAAGTCTGATTTGTTGAAAGTAATGTTGTTCATTATAATCTCTCCTTATTTGTTTAATGTAGAAGCAACAGCTTTTGCATCGACAAGTGCGGATAGCACCATGCCCATTGTATTTAAAAATTTATTTGATTTCATATTGTTCATCATGCGTATCCGCTCCTTTTCGAATTGTTGTTGCCCTGCTTATGTCTTAATTATAGGAAATATGTCCACTTGCAACTATCGAATTAGCTTACGAAAGACTTACACTTTTGTAAGAAAAAAAGACATTCATGTAAGAATGTCTTTCACAGCATATTGATATGATGATGTTCTTCAATTGTTTTTAAAAAACTACGCATTGAATTCGTCATATAGCTATCTTTACGGCGTATGAAAACCGTTGAAATACTGCCGTATTTTTCAGGGATTGCATGACAATGTACCTTACCTGCTTTAGAAAGATGATGGACAGCAGACTGTGGTACGAGTGTAATTCCGAGGCCGAGTGCAACGCTGTTTAATATTGTCTCTAATATATTGAATTCCATAATTCTTTTTGGTAGCAAACCTTCGTCTTTCAGCCATCGTTCTAGTTTGGAACGGTATCCACATCCTTGGTTAAAAACGAGTAGAGGCGTTGTTGTAAATTCTTCTATATGAAAAGCTTTATTTTGTGTTACAAGCATTAATTTTTCTGTACTAACATCGTATTGTTCGATTAGTGGATGTTTAATAGGACCTGATATAAAGGCACCATCTAATTGATGATCAAGTACTTCTCTAATCAATTCTTCTGTTAGACCCGCTTGTAATGATAAATCGACATTCGGATAGCTTTTATAGTAAGAAGATAAAATGGTAGGTAATGTACTTACTGTTTCTACTGTACCGATTTTTAATATACCGGAGGGTGTTTCACTATCTAAAAATACTTGTTTTAGTTCGTCGACATCTTGCAAAATTTTATTAACATAAACGAGCATTTTTCTTCCTTCAGCTGTTAAAGTCATGCCTCGTTTATGGCGGTAAAAGAGTGGGGTTTTTAATTCGTTTTCTAGTTGTTTAATACGTGCAGTTACATTTGATTGTACATAATTTAATTCCTTTGCTGCGTTACTTACACTACCCTGGTCGGCAACGCTTTTAAAGATTTGTAAGTCTCTTAATTCCATTTTGTAATCCCCCTTGATGTTAACTATCATTATAAATGATAGTTAACATCATTTTGAATCATTTTACGTGATATATTTTTTCTTTTACAATTCTCTTTGTGCAAATAGAAAGAAACGGGGGATTGCGGTGAGAAGAGGTCAAATGATAATAGGGGCTTTAGCTTGTTTAATTGCGAGTATGTCATGGGGAGCGATGTTTCCAGTTGCTGATCATGCGCTAGAATACATAGATCCATTTTATTTTTCGCTTATTCGCTATGGAGCGGTGGCGATCGTACTGATTGTATTGTTGTTAATGAAAGAAGGAAAACAGGCATTTCGTTTAGAGGGAAGAGGAAAGTTACTCGTCTTTTTTGGAACGATGGCATTTACAGTATATAATGTCCTCATATTTTTAGGGCAAATGTTAATGGGTAAGTCGGGTGTAATGGTAGCTTCCATTATGGAAGCACTTATGCCGATGATTTCTATTTGTATTTTATGGGGATATAAGCATATAAAACCGAAGAAGTATATGATAACGAGTATGGTTATTGCTTTTGTAGGAGCTGTGTTTGTTATTACAAAAGGTGACATGAGTTTCTTTGTAACATTGAAAGATAATATGTTCTCATTAGCATTTATATTTATTGGTGTTGTAGGCTGGGTTATTTATACGATGGGTGGTCAAACATGTAGTGATTGGTCAACATTACGTTATTCTACGTTGACGTGTGTATTCGGTACGACTGTTACAGGAATTATAACGGTAATTATTACGTCGCTTGGATATATTTCAGTTCCGAGTATGGGAACGATTTCTATTGTAAAATATGATTTGTTATTTATGATGACATTGCCAGGTATTGTAGCGCTACTTGCTTGGAACTACGGTGTGAAAATTTTATCATCCATTAATGGGATTTTATTTATTAATTTTGTACCAATTACGACTTTAGCTATTATGATGATGCAAGGGTATCAAATCACAATGTTTGATATTATAGGGACTGTACTTGTTATTGCAGCGCTTATTCGCAATAACGTTTGTCAGAGAAAAGAAGAAAATATAAATAAGAGAGTTTTACAAGAAGAGCAATTACGTCAAGCTGTTTAATAGGCAAATGGAGGATTTCACATGTTAGAAAGTTTATTGTTTTTCTTCGCCGTCGGAGTTGCCTGTGAGCTTGCGGCAATTAATCGAAATGGTCGTAAAAAGATAAAACAACAAGCTGAGCTGATACAGCTTTTAAAAGAATTGAAAGAAAGAAAAAATTAAAAAGACGACCGGGCATAGACGGTCGTCTTTTTCTATATAAAGGGGAAAGGGGACACAAAGTTATACAAGCGTAGCAGCGTAAATGAAAGCAGTAAGAAGAAGAGAGCCGCTAGCTAATCCTAAAAAATCTAATTTGTTAAAAGCAATGTTATTCATAATACATTCTCCTTACTTGTTTAATGTAGAAGCAACAGCTTTTGCATCGAAAAGAGCTGATAATACCATGCCCATTGTATTTAAGAAATTGTTCGTTTTCATTTTGTTCATCATATTGATCCACTCCTTTTCGAATAATTGTTGCCCTGTTTCTGACTTAATTGTATGAAATATAGTAAGAAGTAACTATCGAATTAGCTTACAAGAAAATTACACTTTTGTAAGAATTGAAATTTAACAATTCATCCTTAATTTTGTTACCAACTCCTAAAACTTAGTGTTATAATTATTATAAGAATATGATTATACTTCGGATGTTTAGAAAGGAACGAAACAAATGTATAAACCAATTACATTTTTGTTGAAATATATATTTAAAACAGCTGGGAAAGTAGAAGTACAAGGAAGAGAAAAGCTACCAGAAGGTGGACCGTATGTTGTTGCGTGTACACATACAAGTTTTATGGATGTATTAATGTTAGCTACAGGGATGTATCCAACTCAAATTCATTACATGGCAAAAAAAGAGTTATTTGAAGGTAAATTCAAAAATTGGTTCTTTAAAAATGTAAATGCATTCCCTGTAGATCGTGCGAATCCGGGACCAAGTACACTTAAAATACCATCACGTTTATTAAAAGAAGGAAAGGTAGTAGGAATTTTTCCGAGTGGAACGAGATCAGCGGAAGATGTTTCATTAAAAGCGGGTGCTGTGACAATTGCGATGCGTTCTAATGTTCCGTTAGTACCAGCAGCTTATGTTGGTCCATCAAGTGTAAAAGAATTAATAAAGGGGAAAAAGGCACAATTGATTTTTGGAGATCCAATTCAAATTGAGGCTGGAGAACAAATAGATCGAAAAACCGCTATGAAAATGATGACAGATCAATTAAATGAGAAGTTTGAGGAGTTAAAAGAAGCTTTGCAATCAAATCAAAAATAAGAAAAGACGACCGGGCATAGACGGTCGTCTTTTCTATTACTATTTATAATAAAGGGGAAAGGGGACACGAAGTTATACAAGCGTAGCGGCGTAAATAAAAGCAGTAAGAAGAATCGAGCCACTAGCTAGTCCTAAAAAATCTAATTTGTTAAAAGTGATGTTATTCATAATATATTCTCCTTACTTGTTTAATGTAGAAGCAACAGCTTTTGCATCAATAAGAGCGGAAAATACCATGCCCATTGTATTTAAGAAATTGTTTGTTTTCATTTTGTTCATCATATTAATCCGCTCCTTTTCGAATAGTTGTTACCCTGTTTCTGACTTAATTGTATGAAATGTTGCGGAAAGTCACTATCGAATTAGCTTACAGAAAAATTACACTTTTGTAAGAGAAACGAATGAAGGTGTAATGATAAGAAGATTTGACATATGTTCCTGAGATTCATTAAGTTAAAGGTAGAGGTGAGTGTATGGCTAATATTAAAGATATTGCAAAGATGGCGGGAGTTTCAGTTACGACTGTTTCGAGAGTGTTGAATGATCACCCATATGTAAGTGAAGAAAAAAGAAAAGCGGTTATAGAGATAGTTGAGAAATTGAATTACTCGCAAAACGCAAATGCTGTTCATTTATCAAAAGGAAAAACGAATATTGTTGGTGTGATTTTACCGTATATTAATCATCCGTGTTTTGATGCGATGGTGAGCGGAATGATGGAGATTGCGTTAGCGCATAATTACAGGGTGCTACTTTGCCAAACGAATTATAATAAAAAAGAAGAAATGAAAAGTTTACATATGTTAAAAACAAAACAATTGGATGGTCTTATTATTTGTTCACGTGCAAATGATTGGGAAACGATAGAACCGTATGCTTCTTGCGGCGCAATAATTGCTTGTGAAGACAATGATATTTCAAACATCTCAAGTGTATATACGAATCATTCAGCGGCCTTTCAATTAGGAATGGATTATTTGATTGAGAAAGGTTATAAAAAAATTGGTTATTGTACGGGAAGAAAATTAGGGCCGAGTAGTCAAAAGCGTTTTGATGTTTATAAACATCAATTGCAATCTATAGACGAAGAGGTTAATGAAGAATGGATTTTTACAGAATGTTTTACACTAGAAGATGGTGTGAAAGTAGCTCATAAGTTAAAAGAGATGCAGGATCTTCCTGAAGCATTAATAGTAGCAGGCGATGAGGTTGCGATTGGGGTTATGACAGAGGTTGAAAAATTAGGCATTCAAGTTCCTGAGGATTTAGCAATTATTGGCTTTGATAATCAACCTATCTCACAAGTGTTACAACTGACAACTATTGATCAAAATTTAAAGGAGATAGGGAAAACTGCTTTTGAAATGTTGCATAGAAAAGTGAATGACGAGAGTTCTGAACAAGAAAAGCTGGAAATTCCATACGAACTTGTGGAACGCTCTACAGTTTAATTTTAATCCGTTATGTGTATAATCGCATAACGGATTATTTTTTTGAAATATCTTTGACAGGAAACGCGTTTCATACTTTATAAAGGAGTTAAACCGGTTTGTAATAATCCATGGATTCTTTTCAAGTGTTAATGCAATGAATAGAATTTGGAGGAATATGCATGAATGAACTTTTATCGAGTATGAAAAAGTATGTAGATGATGATGAAAAGATTCTGGCTTTTGTGGTAGGGATATTTGAGAAGGATAATTTTATATTATCGTATCAACATGGGGTTTTTGTTGCCACTACTAGACGTCTCCTTTTTTACGGGAAATTTCCGTACTATTCTTCAACATTTAAAGAGTATTCATATTTGCATATAGATAGCATAGATTTTCATCCGTATTTTGAATTTACTTGTAATCATGAAACCATTCGCGCTAAGTATATTCAGAAAGGGAATGTGGAGCAATTTGTCCGTGCAGTTAGAGCAAATATGAATAATTAATCACCCCTCTGTTTAAACATAATATTTCAATTTTTAACAGGGAAAATGCGGAATAAAAACCACTTCTAAACCTCTAGGAGATAGTGATACAATGTCAAATGGGGGGAGGGTATGAACTATGGTTAATCAACGTATAAAGGAAATAACACTAATTACAATTGGTTCATTATTATTCGCAATTGGTATTAATTACTTTGCAATTCCAAACCGTTTATCGGAAGGTGGAATTATTGGTTTAACGGTTGTTACGTACTACTTATTTGATTGGTCACCAGGAATTGTGAACTTTGCTATAAATGCAATTTTACTAGCTGTTGGTTATAAATTTTTTGATAAGAAAACAATGATTTATACAATTTTAGGGATTGTAGAAACATCTTTGTTTTTATACGTTACAGAACATATTGAGTATCATGTAAATAGTGATACATTATTAGCAGCTTTATTTGCTGGTTTATTTGTGGGTATTGGATTAGGCTGTATGTTCAAAGCCGGAGGTACATCGGGAGGATCAGCAATCTTAGCTCAGTTAGCAAATCAATATTTAGGTTGGAGCGTAGGTAAAGGCGTACTAATTATTGATATTGTTGTAATTGCTGGTTCTGTATTTATAATAGGGCAAGAAAAGGCAATGTATACACTTGTAGCTGTGTTCATCGGAGCGAAGGTGATTGATTTCATTGTAGAAGGAATGGACACAAAAACGGCTGTTACGATTATTTCGAATCAACCAGACTTAATTCGTGAGGCTATTACGAAAAATATGACACGCGGTGTTACTGTATTAGAAGGGCGCGGCGGATATACTGGTAAAAATAAAGAAGTTTTATATGTTGTTATTAATAAACAAGAGCTTGTTAAGTTAAAACAAGTTATTAGTCGGGTAGATGAAGATGCTTTCGTTGTTATACATGATGTACGTGATGTGCTTGGCGGTGGCTTTAAAGCAAGCTAAAAGGTGAACGAGTAAATTCGTTCACCTTTTTTAATTCTTACAAAAATGTAAGTGTAATGTAATGAGATTCAATAGTAGATTTTATTCCCCCTTTTTAAAATGGATGTATATATATCCTGCAGAGGAGGAATGTTTATTATGAAGAAAAAAATGATCACTACTATAATAGCGATGATAGTGATAGTAGTAATGTTACTGCCTACGAAACTTGGACCGGTTATCGATAAATATAATCCACTGTATAAGACGAAAGAATACTATACGGTTGTGAATACAATTGGTCAGCATATTGGTGATGAGTGGTATGAATATGAATTTATTGCATTCGATGAACGTGGTAGAGAGCAGAAAATAAAGAAAACGGTTAAGCATATGTTAAAGAGAGATGAAGCATTAAAGGTTTTTGCAAAAGGACGTTACGGTGAATCGATTGAAGAAATTGAGGTTGCAAATATTCCTATAAATGCGAAGAGCAAACTTTTAACGATGAGATAGTAAAATATACCCCAAGCTATTTTTTGTCGAAAATAAAAATACTGGGTAAGGGTATTTTTGAAATTAACAAAAAGCCTTAGTCCATATAGACTAAGGCTTTTTTATTATATAAAGGGGAAGGGGGTACATTGTAGTAGCATAGGTGAAAGGTATAAGAAGAGTAGCTACTAGCAATGTAATTTGGTTATGTGAGTGTTCTTCTTATTTGGCTTACTTTCTAACTTTATTGTACGAAATATAAGTAAGGGAAACTATCGAATTACATTACACATAACTTACAAACATGTAAGCCTTCTGTAATGTAATTCGATAGTCAAAAGATAGTAATTTTCATATAGTGTAACTAGAAAGTCTCAATATATTACTTTCTGTTTGTAATGAAGAATGAAAAACCAACTAATTTTTAATAATCCTCATCTGAATAAAGATGGGGATCTTTTTTAAAACCTTACAACATTGTAAGGTTTACGTAAGTTAATTCGATAGTAAATTTGTCATATTTTTTGCATAATAGATACAGATAGAAAAATAATTAGGGATCTAGTAAGAAGGGAGAAAAATGGGATGCGTAAAGAAGAAGTAGTGAAGTTACCAATTAAAGATTTCTGTAGCTACTTTACTGTTGCCGTAGTGTGTATTGGATTATTTGATATCATAACAAACTTAATTGTTAAATAATATAGATGCTAAAACAAGAAAGGAAGTCCTTTCTTGTTTTTTTTATGGGGGCATAAAGATGAAATGGATTGATAGTCATATACATGTTGATCAATATAAGGATGAAGAGAAGAGCAGATTACTGAAAGAGGTGGAAAATAGTAATGAAATAAAGGGGCTTATTGCGGTATCTATGAATTATCAATCTTGTAAGGAAACGTTATCTTTAGCGAAGAAGTATCCCTTTATATATCCAGTGATAGGGTTTCATCCAGAGCAACAGATTCATAAAGAAGAGTGTGAACAGATTTATCAACTTATTGAACAGAACGCAGAGGAAATTGTTGCGATTGGTGAAGTAGGTTTGCCCTATTATTTGAGAAAAGAAGATGAAAGAATTGCTGTAGATTCATACATAGCTGTATTGAAAAAATTTATAGAACTAGCTAGTAAGTATAATTTGCCGATTATATTACACGCAGTTTATGAAGATGCTGACATTGTATGTGATTTGCTAGAGAAATATAAAGTTTCACGTGCACACTTCCATTGGTTTAAAGGAAGCGATGAAACAATGAAACGGATGATGAGAAATGGTTATTATATTTCGATTACACCGGATGTTTTACATAAGGAGAAGATTAGAAAAATCGTTTCGTATTATCCGCTTGAATATATGATGGTAGAAACAGATGGTCCGTGGGAATTTCAAGAAGATGTTATAACGCACCCAAGAATGATTCGAGATGTATTAAAGGAAATTAGTTCTATAAAAAACATATCCATTGATAAGGTCGCAGAAACAATATATGAAAATACAAGTCGATTTTATTTGAAAGGATAGGAGAATTATAGTTTTAATCATGTAACGGAAAAAGTAAAAGTTGAATTTATTTAGTAAAATGCCACGGTTTGATATAGGACAAAAAACCACCAAGCGTTCCGCTCGGTGGTTTTGTATTAGGATTCTAATTTTTTCGCACGTTTTAATAATAAAAGAAAGACAATGATAACGAACCCTAGTATAAGGAAGAAGCCATATTGCTTTATATAATCAATTATGTCATTCGCACTGGTGGGTTTTTCAACGTGAATGCCGTCTTTATTCGTCGTAATATGAATATCTTTCATTTTTACTTCATTCTTTTCCTTTTGTAAATCAATCCATTCTATATTTGGAATACTTTCTAGATCCTTTAACACTTCTTTTAATGGTTTCACACCTAAGTAAGGATGATAGAATGCTCCAATAATCCCATCGGATAATTTAGCGACAGATAAAGCATTTGCTTTCATTTTAGCAATAGCTTGTGGCTTATCTTCTTCAATAAAACCGACTGTTTCAGGCATTAATTTCATTCCGTGTAGAAATGATGGTGTACTTCTATATGCTGGAGAGTGCATGGATTTCCAAGTTGTATCACTTAATTGTAGTTGTCCTACATAAGTTGAAAAGTATCTTGATAATATTTCATACCCTTTTTGAGACATTGTGTAATGAGGTGCTTCAAATGCGACAGGATATAGTTTAGCATCTACAAGTTCTTGAATCCCTTTTTCGATATGATCTGTCGTATATTTTTCCTCAAACTCTTCCCCTTTTTTTACATATTGGTTATATGCCTCTATATTTGGAAAGTCATCTTTTGTCTTCGGTTTTTCATGTTTCGGTTGGCGAATTGGTTGATCTGTCTTTACGTCCCAAAATTCAAAACCTTCCCCAGTTTCACTATCATAAAATTGGTGAGTGTAACCATGCATAATAATCGCTGCGCCATCATCTTGCATAGAGCGTAAAAGATCGACTAGTTCGGGTTTATCTTTTAAATGTAGGGTTTTACCTGTCTCCGGATCTGTATATACAGGAATAACAGTGATCATGTAAGGAATCTTCTTCTCTTTTAGTAATTCAGCAATTTCTTTCAATTGATTTATATCTGCTGCTGGGTGAACATCCTCAAGACGTAAATAAGCTAATTTTTTATTGGTTTCGGGTTTTTGCTGAAAATAAGAAAATAGGCTTTCGCCAATATAATAAGATATCCAATCAAAGAGGTTAGAAGTTGCTACATAATAAGAATTATTTTGCTGTACAATTAATGGATAAGTATTATTTCCTCTTAAAGCATGTGCGAGAATTGTTCCGTTTGTATCAAGTTGTTTAATTGATCTTTCTTCTTCTAATATATTCTTTAGTTTACGTGTTGGATATTCAATTGTATCAGAGTTTATATCTTCATTTTTAAGTGTGATAAATGAAAAACGAGTAGATAACTGTTCTATATTTTGACCTAAAACTAGTAATGGTCCTGGGAAGCCTTCTAGAAATTCCTTTGCTTCAGTAGAAAGTTCTTCTTGTTTTTCACCCATGTAAATAACATGTGTATACGAAGATTTATCAGTTATTTCAGCTAACTGTTTTATGTTTTTAATTGTTATATTATTAGTGAAATGCCCTACTTGTGTATTAAGTATTTGGATATCGCTTGTAATTTGATCATCGTTTGAACTGTATAAAATAAGGGTTTTTGGTTGTTCAGTTTTTTGTGCGGAAATAGGGACAGGAATTAATAGTAGTAAACTAAATAAGAGTAACAGCCGTTTTTTCATATTATTATTCTCCTAGTTTATATTTAGAATTCAATTTACAATTATATACAATAAATGCGTTATAGTCTATGAAAGTTACATTTTTGCACGTATTTACCAGCTTTTTTTTCACAAAATCGGTCTAAAGCATGATGATAATATGTATAGTTATTTGCTATGATAAAAGAGTAGTAGAATGTAGGTAATTGTAAAGGGAAGGCTGAAAGGGGACAAATTTCAGCGGAGAAAGAGGTAGAGGTAGTGAAGAAATTCTTTGTAGGATTTTTAGTTGTTCTTGGAGTATATTTATATTTCCAAGGAAAGTCTGAAGGAATGGATAAGCTAGTTAATGGAACAAGTTATGTTGATTCAGAAGAAGCAAAACAGATGAAACAAATCATTATAGAGGAAGCGAAGAAAGTAAATCTTCCGGAATGGATACCTCTTGCAATTGCCGAGCATGAAAGTCGATTAAATCCAAGAAGTGTTGGAGATAATGGAACTTCATTCGGATTGTTTCAACTACACCGCGGCGGCGGGCTTGCACCAGAACATTTAACTGATGATGAGCTGAAAGATCCACGTACAAATGCACAAATTGCAATGCCACATTTGATGAAAGGATATAAGCGCGGGGTGCAAAAAGGTTTGACTGATTTTGCATTACTGAAATATATAGCGAATACATCTGGATGGCCAGGGAATTTAGGGCCAGAGTGGACGGATAATAACATGAAGTATAACATCGGATTAGAAGATGTGTACTATCGAAATAAAGGTGTAATAAAAGAGTAGGTTTTCGATACCTACTCTGTTTTTTTATGAATAATTTCATCCTTTTCTTTCGTAAAATACTGCGTGAGTTGTAATTTCACCTCTTCTAGTTTTGTAGAAACTTGAGGTATTTTATATCCTACATACAGCGGTGAAACGACAAATCTAGGAACAACTTTACAAATAATTTTTCCATTTAAGTAATAGAAGAATAAGTTATAACTACTACATCCTTTATGGAAATCTGTCAGTATGTAACGTACAGTTTGCTGAATGTAATTTGCCATATCATCTATATATGAAATATTATCAATGATTATATTGAATTCAGTGAAGCCAATAATGGGACGCTCTGAAATATTAAGCTCAATGCGTTCGTTTTTTTGAACAATTACCCCTTGGAAATTTTCTTCTTCAATATTTTCAAGATAATCTACATATTTCATTCCGATAATTTGCATGTGTGCATGATGCAAACTTCCACCTGAAAATGGACCATGATTTTTGTATAAAATCACAGATGCGAACTCTTCTTTCTTCTGTAAGTGTAACCAATGTTGAATAGAAAATTGCATTAATTTCCGCATATGTTCTTCTGTATATGTTGCGATATGATCTTCGCAATTATCGGTTTCAATTAACACTGTTTGAAATGTATCTTGTAATGTAGGGAATTTATTTTTTAACCAAATAATAGAACCATCAGTTGCTAAAATATCCGTTAAATGTTCTTTATCGCAAAATGGACATGCAGCGCTTCTATTCCGAATACTTTCTGGTTTTTGTTTACCGATATCGTTTAAAAAATATAGTTGTTGTGTATCCATTTATATATATGCCCCTTTAAAATATGTGTAAAAATCCCGCTTAATACATTCGGGAAAAGGAGAAGGAAATCCTCTAAAGGCAATATGGAAAAAATAAAAGACAAGATATCCTCATTACGATAGGGTACCTTGTCTTTTATTTTTTCTCTAATAGTGTGTATGGATAATATAGAACATTTTCAGTATTTTTCTTTTTTCTATTTTTTATTGTGTATAAAGTAATTGCTGTGCTTGCAATTATAATAATGGCTTTCTTCATATTCATATACCCCTTTTTATTGTTGGTTTAATTCTTGGCTAACTGCTTTTGCATCGACTAAAGCGTGTAAAATCATTTTCACCATGTTCATCATATTTCTTCACTCCTTTTTATAGTTCATTTAGTTCTTTTACAACTGCTTGTCCGTTCACTAATACCTCAAAGATTGCTTTTACGATTTCTTTCATCATGTTTGTTTCCTCCTTTTGTTTGTCTCTCTTGTTTACATCTTTATTGTATAGGGAGGCATCTTTTCGTACTATCGCTTTCCATTACGTGAACATAACAGTTTTGTAAGATTTGATGTCACTTATTGAAATGTTTAGTCTATCTTCATTATTTTCAGAAAAATGACTATTCAAACATGAAATTGGAAAGTATAATAAAGAAGTAAGTATTAAATTCCGTACGAAAGGGGTGAATGAGATGAAACGTTCTTTAGCTGCACGTGCCAAATTTTTAGATTTTATCTATTTTTGTCGTGCGATTTTTCATGATGTAGTTGTTAACGGGATACGTATGCCCTTTTTTAACAATTGCATAGTGACTATTGAACGATAGAAATCTCTTCACCCATTTTTAATAAACGTGTGAAAAGGGAGCTATTTGGCTTCCTTTTTCTATGCCGAAAACCATGGGGAATGTTTCTTTCTCATGGTTTTTTATATTGAAAGGAGTACGGAAAATGACTATTTGTAGTGTAAATAATGTAACGAAATCTTTTGGTGGAAACATCATATTTGAAAATATATCGCTTGAAATAAAGAATGGTGAACGTGTTGGGTTAGTTGGTCGTAACGGTAGTGGGAAGACAACAATCTTTGGGCTTCTAACGGGAATGGAGAGTTTGGATGCAGGAGCCATCCATATGAAGAAAGGTACACGTATTGGTCATGTCGCACAAATTCCGAAGTTTGATGAGGTCCTGACTGTATATGATGTATTGAGTTCCGCTTTTAAAGTAGAAAAGGAATTAGAAAAAGAAATGCATGCTCTAGAAAAAAATATGGCGGAGGAGCAGGAACAATCTTCTTTGCAAAAGCTAATGGAGAGATACGGAGTAATTCAAGAAAAGTTTGCGTTCCTTGGTGGTTATGAAATAGAAGCAAATATAATGAAGGTAGCAAATGGCTTACAAGTGACAGACTTATTTTCAAGAGTATTTACGGAATTAAGTGGAGGAGAACAGACGAAAGTAAGCCTTGCATATATGCTATTGCAGAAACCAGATTTACTTCTATTAGATGAGCCAACAAATCATTTAGATTTATTTGCAGTTGAATGGTTAGAGCAATTTTTAAAAGAATACACTGGAACAGTTATGGTTATTTCACATGATCGTTATTTCCTTGATGAAGTTGTAACGAAAATTTTTGATTTGGAAGATGGAGAGATTCACGTGTACCATACGAATTATTCTCAGTTCGTTGAGGAGAAGGAAGAAAGATTACTTCAAGAGTTTCAAGCTTATCAGGAGCAACAAAAGAAAATAAAGAAAATGAAAGAAGCAATTAAGCGTCTACGTGAATGGGCAAATCAAGCGAACCCTCCGAATGAAGGATTGCATAAAAGAGCGAGAAATATGGAACGTGCGTTAGAACGTATAGAGAAATTAAAGAGGCCAATCTTAGAACGAAAACAGATGGGTCTTCAGTTTGAAGGGCAAGAGAGAAGCGGGAAAGATGTTGTTGTAATGAAAGAAGTGAGCAAAGGTTTTGCTGGCCGACCTTTATTTGAACAAGCGAATTTACACGTGCGTTTTCAAGAGCGTGCGGCTATCGTTGGTCGTAATGGCACAGGAAAGACTACATTATTAAAACTACTATTAGAAGAAATAAATCCAGACGTTGGTGAAATTCGAATTGGTAGTAGTGTCAAAATTGGTTATTTATCACAGCATACGTATGGCAATTTGAAGAGTAATGTATTGGAAGCGTTTAGAGAGTATGTAGCTGTAACCGAAGGAGAAGCAAGACATATATTGGCTAAGTTTTTATTTTATGGTCCAGCAGTATTTAAGAAAGTAACGCAACTGAGCGGTGGAGAAAAAATGAGGTTAAGACTTGCGCAACTTATGTATCAAGACATCAATTTTCTAATTTTAGATGAGCCGACAAACCATCTTGATATTGAATCAAGGGAAGTTTTAGAGGAAGCCCTTGAGCAATATAATGGAACAATCCTAGCTGTTTCACATGATCGTTATTTTTTAAATAAGTTATTTGAAAAGACGTACTGGATTGATGAATGTAAATTATTTGAGTTTGCAGGAAACTATGCATGGGCTCGTCAAAAATGGGAAGAAAAGCTTGAGAAGCAAGTAATAAAGCAGAAACGCCAAGGGAGAAAGAGTGTTGAAATGGTTCCAGTAAAAGAGAAAAAGGCTAGGAATCTTGAAGAGATTGAAAATGAGTTAATGCATGTAGAAGAAGATATATATGCAATAGAATGTGAAATGGAACATGTAGCTGATGTTGAAAGACTTGAAAAATTATATGAGGAAAAAACGATGAAAGAGTTGTTACGAGCGAAGTTATATAGTGAGTTAGAGAATATTGTGGAGTAAAGAGTAGAAAGCCACTTCCTTTCAGTTTTGCTGGAGGAAGTGGCTTTTTCATAATGATATTTTGCTTTAAAGATTAAATGAAGCGATGTGTTTCACGTGAAACAGTAACTTAGATAAATCCGTGTTCCTCAATTTGCATAGCTTGTGAAGCATATGAAATGATAAGGTGAAAAATAAATGTCATTAGTGGCTTTTCAATAGGAGTAATCACAAAAACAAAGGCTAATTATTTCCCGAGAGATAAAGTGAAACTTTAATCAGTGGGGGTTTTACTGCCCGGAAAATAGCGGGATAAATATGTGTAACAGAGACTAGTGATTGAAAACGAAAAGAGAGCAAAGTTACAGCTTTACGCGCTGAACTCTGCTCTCTTTTTGCGTGGCATCTTCTCTCGTTGAAATTATAATAGCGATCCCGAGCATGATAAAAAAAGCTAAAAAGAGGACGAACTTTGGGAAGAACGGGAATAGTAATAACGCCCCGACTATCATAATTGTTAATAATACGTAGTGCAGGACGTATTGGAATAGTTTGTCCATATTTTCGCCCCCTTTTTGGTAATTGGTTATTAGTATTCTATGTTTCATGCTGAAGAAATAGAAGTAGATTTTTAAGTTTTTAATACGAATTATAGCTGAGTTTTCTTAAAGTATAAATGTAGAGGGATAATTTTGGGAAAATTCTCAAAATATTTATTTAGAAAGAATTGACAAAATATACTGAACGATATAAGCTAATAACCATAAAGTCTACTGGAAAGGTCGGAATAAGATTGTTACCCCTCAAAAACATCTATTTTTTTATGATTAAAACCGACTTTTCCGATTGGCTATAAATGTGCTGTGGGAGGCATACATAAGCTTATAAGTTCAAAGGGTATAACTATTAAACAGTTAGGGTGGGGACAATGAAGAAAAAAACAAAAAAATGGGCTGGTGTATTTTCAGTATTACTGAGTAGTTCGCTTGTGTTATCTGCTTGTGGGGGACAGGAGGATACGGCTTCTACAGAACCAGTAAAAAAGCAGGATTTAAAAGACTCTAAGATTGAATCAATTCCAGCTACAGATAAAAAGAAAAGTCCAGAGAAAGCAAATCAACGAAAAGATACTTTTATTACAGCCATTTCTAAGCCAGGGGGAGTTTTCCTTCCGTATTTCCAAGATAATGGTTGGGATGGAAATGTAACGTCTGTTATTTTTGCGTCATTAGTAACAACAGACAAACAAAGTAAACCTGTTCCGGACCTTGCAGAAAAATGGGATATTTCTGCTGACCAGTTAACATATACATTCCACTTACGTAAAAACTTAAAATTTAGTGACGGGTCGCCTTTAACAGCGGATGACGTAGCATTTACATTAACACTACTTCATGATAAAGCGTATGAAGGTGGATTGGATATTGCTCAGTATGCTGTTAAAGGTGGGAAAGAATATAAAGAAGGAAAAGCAACTTCTATTGAAGGAATCCAAGTTGTTGATCCACAGACAATTAAAATTACAACTGAAAAAGTTAATTCACAGGCGCTAACGAATTTAGGTGGCCCAGTGCTATCAAAAGCTTATTATGGAAAAGATTATAAACAAAATACAAGTTTAGACTATTTAAAAGCATTATATGGGCAACCAATTGCAGCGGGTCCATATAAATTTGAAAAATATGTTCCAGGTCAAGAAGTCCGCTTTGTTGCTAACGAAAATTATTATGCAGGTAAACCAAAAATCAAAAACTTTATTTACAAAATTACATCAGGTGATACTGGATTCCAATTATTCCAAACAGGTGAACTGGACTATAGTGGGTTTAGAGCGAACCCTGAAAATATAGACCAATTAAAAGGATTAGAGTTTGCAAATATTAATCTTGAATCATCAAGTGATATTGCTTATATCTATGTAAATAATAAGAAGTCGTATTTGAAAGATAAAAAGGTACGCCAAGCACTTACTTATGGATTAGACCGTAAGAAGTATGTGGATACAGCTTTACAAGGCTATGGCTCTGTCGCTAACGTACCAATTGCTCCAGTTTCATGGGCATATACAGAAGAAGGTATTAATAAATATCCGCACGACGTAGAAAAGGCTAAAAAATTATTGGATGAGGCTGGTTGGAAAGTAGGTTCTGACGGGGTTCGTGAAAAAGATGGTCAAAAATTAAAATTAACATACTACGCATCAAATACAGGTAAAACAAATGATATCTTTATTCCGATTGCAAAAGAAAGTTACAAAGAAATTGGTGTTGAATTAAATCCAGAGTTGATGGACTTTAATACGATGCTTTCAAAAGTAGGAAAAGGTGACTACGATTTAGCGGCAGTTTCAACACCAGGAATTAGTGATCCAAGTGAAGTTGTAAGTGAGTACTTATCAACTAATCCAAAAAGTGATACGGGTTATAATAATCCGAAAGTAGATGATTTGATTGTAAAAGGTATAGGAACGACAGATATTGAAAAACGTAAAGCGATTTATAAAGAGCTGTATAAAGAGTTAAGTGATGATCCACCAGTTATTTTATTAAACTATCGTAAACTACTTTATGCTCATAATGCACGTATAAAAGGAATTGATCCAGAAAAGTACGATAGCATTAGTTCCAATTTACCAGTGTTATCTATTGAACAATAAGGGTTGACCTAAATAATAGAAGACGTTTTTTCACACAGCAATGGAATGGTAGCTGTTTTGAAAAAATGTTCTTCTATTTTTAAGTAAATAGGATTGGGGAGACAAAAGGTGAAAACATATATCATTCGTAGGTTTCTACAAATGATTCCTACATTGTTTGGTACGTCTATTATTATCTTTTTCTTATTTGCACTCTTACCGGGTGATTATATCGATTCAAATCCAAAATTAACACCAGAGAGAGCTCAAGAATTAAGAGAGTTGTACGGTTTAAATAAACCGATTATTGAAAGGTATTTTCATTGGCTAGTGAATGCTTTGCATGGTGATTTTGGATTTTCTTTACAGTACCAAGAACCGGTAACTTCATTACTTAATAAATTCATTTGGAATACATTTATTGTTGCTGCTGCAGCTTTATTTTTCACTTGGATTATTGCTCTTATTATTGGGGTTATTTCTGCAACAAAGCAGCATTCTTGGTTTGATAGATTGGTAACAATCGGTGTCTTTGCAGCAATGTCATTTCCATCATTCTTTATCGGACTATTTTTAATTAAATTATTAGCAGTTGATTTAAAGTTATTGCCTATTGGTGGCATGATTGATATTGGGAGTAACTCAACAGGGATAGCATACATATTAGAAGTATTACGTCATATGATTCTACCTGTATTTATTTTAACGCTTCTTGGTGTAGGATCGTTAACACGCTATTTTAGAACCGGCATGTTGGATGTTATTAGGCAAGATTATATTCGTACTGCTCGTGCAAAAGGTTTAAAAGAAAGGACCGTTATTTATAAACATGCATTGAAAAATGCAATTTTGCCAGCAATTACATTACTCGCTTTTGAATTACCGGGTTTATTTTCAGGAGCTATTATTATTGAACAGATTTTTAATTGGCCAGGGATTGGGAGTATTCAATTAGAAGCATTAAACTTCCGTGATTATACGGTATTAATGGCCTTTACAATGTTTCTTTCTTGTTTAACGATTATGGCTAATTTCTTAGCTGATATTGTATATGCGTTTGTTGATCCAAGAATTCGATTGAAGTAAGGGGGGGAAAGATATGGAGACTATTACACCCATAATAGAGAAAAAGAAAGAACGGAAAAAGAGAAATGAATCATCACCATGGCGCCAAGCGTATAAAAAAATCAAGAAAAATAAGATGGCACTGTGTGGCTTATACGTTTTAATATTTATGTTTTTATTTAGTTTTATCGGTCCAATCTTTTCACCGTATGCTGATGGGAAAGTACAAGTAACACAAATTAATAAACCACCCAGCCTGTCACATTGGCTTGGAACAGACCAGTTGGGACGGGACATTTTAACTAGACTTATGCAAGCAGGGCGTATTTCATTAACAATTGGTTTAGCGTCGATGCTACTATCCGTTATACTAGGTGCTCTATTAGGAGCCATTGCTGGTTTTTATCGAGGAGTTGTAGATCATTTAATTATGCGTGTTGCAGATGTCTTAATGTCCATTCCAGGATTACCGCTACTTATTATAATGGGAGCAATTTTATCAGAATGGAAATTACCATCGGAGTACCGTTTATATGTTGTAATGATTATTTTAAGTTTAGTAGGATGGCCAGGACTTGCCCGTCTTGTGAGAGGACAAATTTTAACATTGCGGGAGCAAGCCTTTATGCAAGCGGCAGATGTATTAGGATTAAAAGATTCTCGAAAAATCATTCATCATCTAATTCCTAACGTCTTTCCGTTACTTATTGTTGTAGCAACTTTGGGTGTGGCTGGATCTATTTTAAGTGAGTCCGCGCTAAGCTACTTAGGTCTCGGCGTCGTCCCACCTACACCATCATGGGGGAACATGATTAGCGCAGCTAACTCATTAATTGATTTCCAAAAGCGTCCGTGGTTATGGATTCCGCCTGGTTTTGCAATCTTTATAACAGTTGTATCAATTAATTTACTTGGTGATGCACTTCGTGATGCGTTAGATCCAAAGATGAGACGGTAGGTGAGAAGGTATGAGTAGAGCGGTAGTAGAGCTAAAAGACTTACAAACACACTTTCAAACGGAGGAAGGGACAGTGAAGGCTGTAAACCATGTTAGCTTTGCTGTTCGAGAAGGTGAAACGGTTTGTGTAGTAGGAGAATCAGGTTGCGGGAAGAGTGTAACGGCTTTATCTATTATGGGGCTTATTGCTGAATCTGGCAGTGTAGTGGGTGGAGATATTTTATATGAAGGAAAAAGTCTTTTAGGAATGAAAGAGAAAGAACTTCGTAGTTTACGAGGCAATGATATTGCAATGATTTTCCAAGAACCGATGACATCGCTAAATCCCGTCTTCACTGTAGGTGAGCAAATTGTAGAAACGCTAAGGGAGCATGAATTACTTAGTAAAAATGAAGCGTATAAGAAAGCAATTGAGTTAATTCGTAAAGTTGGCATAGCCCGTGCTGATGAAATTGTCCATTCTTATCCGCATGAACTGAGCGGCGGGATGTTACAACGTATTATGATTGCTGTTGCGCTTAGTTGTAATCCTAAGTTATTAATTGCAGATGAACCAACAACAGCTCTTGATGTTACGATTCAAGCTCAAATATTAGATTTACTAAGACAAGTGAAAGAAGAATTTAAAACGTCGATCTTATTAATTACACATGATTTAGGTGTCGTAGCAGAAATGGCTGATTACGTTGTCGTTATGTATGGCGGGAAAGTTATTGAAGAAGCTCCGGTATTAGAGATATTCCAAAATCCAAAACATCCTTATACGAAAGGATTATTGAAATCAAAACCAGTAATGGGAAAACGAATAGATAAACTATATTCTATTCCAGGGCAAGTTCCAAATTTAGTTGGTTTAGGTGAGTTTTGTTACTTTAGTGGGCGTTGTGAGCATTGTATGGAAATATGTGAAAAAGAAGCCCCAAATCTAAATATAAATGATGAAAATCATAAAGTAGCTTGCTGGTTATATGAGGAGCGTGCGGAGCAATGAGTGAACCATTATTAGAGGTGAAAAACCTAAAGACATATTTTCCAATTAAAGGTGGCATATTTAGTAGAACGATCGGACATGTAAAAGCAGTTGATGGAGTAAGTTTTACTATTAATAAAGGCGAAGTGTTTGGTCTCGTTGGCGAATCAGGGAGCGGAAAAACAACGATAGGAAAAACAATTTTACGTCTCATTCAAAAAACGGAGGGGGAAGTGAAGTTTAAAGGGAAAGATGTTCATTCTTTATCGAAGGATGAATTGAGAAAACATCGCCCTAATATGCAGCTCGTTTTTCAAGATCCATTTAGCTCATTAAATCCGAGAATGAGAATTGGAGAAGCGCTTGGAGAGCCGATGTTGGCCCACGGATTAGCGACGAAAGAAAATGTTCGTGAAAAGGTAATTGAAGTATTGGAGTTATGTGGCTTAGCTCCTTATCATATTGACCGGTATCCCCATGAGTTTTCTGGTGGACAACGTCAGCGTATCGTAATCGCAAGGGCTATGGTGTTAAATCCAGAATTCATTGTAGCTGATGAACCTGTGGCGGCACTAGATGTATCTATCCAAGCACAAATTATTAATTTATTTAGTGAGTTACAGGAGAAAAAGGGATTATCTTATTTATTCATTTCACATGATTTGAGTGTAGTAGAACATTTATGTACGAAAATCGGAATTATGTATTTAGGTACGATTGTGGAGACGGCGCCGCGTGATGAGTTATTTACCAATCCGCTACATCCGTATACAAAAGCATTGTTATCAGCCGTTCCAATACCAGATCCAACAGTGAAGCGAGAGCGAATTATACTAGAAGGGGATATTCCAAGTCCAGCAAATCCACCTTCGGGTTGTCGTTTTCATACACGTTGCCCGTTTGCAACAGATGTTTGTAAAAAAACAATACCAGAATTTCGTAATGTTGGTGATGATCATTTTGTTTCTTGTCATCATGTATAAAAAAAGGACTCTTTCAAATGGAAAGAGTCCTTTTTTTTATTTACTAGATGAAGTTTGTTTCAATACAAATTGCTCGATTGCGTGAGCAACACCATGTTCATTGTTTGTTAATGTTACAACATCACATAGTTTTTTTACATCTTCTTCAGCGTTGCCCATTGCAACAGATAAGCCTGCTACTTCTAACATTGGTACATCATTAAAATTATCACCAATAGCAACTGTATCTTCAATAGGAATATTAAAATGAGCTGCCATCTGCTGTAGCCCGTTTCCTTTATGTCCATTCTTATCCATAATTTCTAAGTTAGTAGGAGCTGATGCTGTAACCATAATATCAGCGTCTTCTTGTAACACGCTTAATAGCTGTGCGCGATGCGCTGCATTAAATGTTGAAATGAAGAATTTAGATATTTCCAGTTCTTGGTTATTTACAACATCTTCTATTTTTTTGAAATCAGTAATTAAGTTCGATTTCTTTTGCTTTTCTGTAATTCGTTCAAGTTCCTCTAATGTAACATCAAGCGCCTGCTTATTTTCTTCGAACGCTTGCATCACTTGATCTTGCCATGTATATGGAGAATAAACTCCTTTATTTGTATATAACTTATATGGGAAACTTTCAGATTCTAGTAATTTTGCAAGTTTGTACACTTTGTCGTTTTGTATACAACGCGAGTTAATTACTTTTCCATCCACATAAACAATAGCCCCATTGCTTGCTCCGACTGGAAGAGATAATTTATATTCTTCCAATAGCTTTAAAGCATCCTCTTTCGCACGACCAGAACAAATCATTACAATATGACCAGCTTCTTGTGCAGTTTGGATTGCTTGTAGGTTTTCTTTGGAGATTTCAAGATTAGATGATAGTAGTGTACCATCCATATCTAATGCGATTAATTTCAAAATGACCACCTCTTTGTTTTTATTATACATAGTTATATAGAGGAAACATATAAACTTATCTTGGAAAGACGGTATTTTATCTCATATTAAAAGTAAGTAAAGATTAGATAGGTTTAGTGTCACTAAATAAACTGTTTGTAACAAAAATAGAGAGGAGTATGACTATATTTCACTTTATGACTGTAATATTACACGAATGTTACAAACGTGAGCTTAGTGAAAAGTGCATTAAATAAAGGTTTTTGGGGATTATTATAAAAAAACGTAAAAAAAGTGTAATAAATTTCACGTTATTATATTGCAACGTAACAATAGTTATGTTACATTAATGTTACAAACGTTACGTTATCAAATTTAATGTAACGTTAACATAAAAACTATGAAATAAACATTTCTTAGAAATTACATATAGATAACTTATGAAAAGGGAGGATAAAAGATATGAAAGAGCAAGTATTACAAGTAACAAAAGGTGACTTCGTAGGATCAGCAAGTGGAGCGGTAGTATTAACAGCATTAATCGTATTTCTATCAAGCGTATTAGTATAATAGAAACTTTGTAAAAAAAGAAAAAGAAGGGAGAATGAAAGATATGAAAGAGCAAGTATTACAAGTAACAAAAGGTGACTTCGTAGGATCGGCAAGTGGAGCGGTAGTATTAACAGCATTAATCGTATTTCTATCAAGCGTATTAGTATAATAGAAACTTTGTAACAAAAGAAAGAGAAGGGAGAATGAAAGATATGAAAGAGCAAGTATTACAAGTAACAAAAGGTGACTTCGTAGGATCAGCAAGTGGAGCGGTAGTATTAACAGCATTAATCGTATTTCTATCAAGCGTATTAGTATAATAGAAACTTTGTAAAAAAAGAAAAAGAAGGGAGAATGAGGGATATGAACAGTGAACAAGTGTTTCAAGTAACAAAAACAGATTTATTAGGATCCTTAGGTGGAGCGGTAATATTAACATCATTTATTCTATTCCTTGCAAGTGTATTAGTATGATATATATAAATACAATCATTCAAAAAAAATAAAGACTCTAACGTATTAGTAAGTAGTTAATATGTTGGAGTCTTTTTTATATTCTTCTTATATACCCTCAAGTATTAAAGTTACCTCATTATCCAGCATTTATGGCTAATTAGACGCTGCGTTTGAAATTTGATTCAACGAATAATCAAAAATCCACTGAATAAAATCCCGCTTTATTTCAAAGAGAAAAAAGTCGAATTTTATATGTAAGAAAAAAAGAGGAATTTGACAGAAAAGATAGAAAATTTTAAAGGTCAGAATTTGTTAGCTTGCTAACTAATTTCTATTTATTTATGTTGGAAGCGTTTTCGGTTGGTTTTAAGTATGGACCATTTAATCTATTTACAGGGGGATGAAGATATTATGAAACAAAAATCTATGGATACGCTAGCTGCACAAATGGAGGATTTTTTTCCAGTACGTGATGTAGATCATTTGGAATTTTACGTAGGGAATGCAAAGCAATCGAGTTATTATCTTGCGAGAGCGTTCGGATTCAAAATTGTGGCTTACTCTGGATTAGAAACTGGAAACCGTGAAAAGGTATCTTATGTTCTTGTGCAAAAAAATATGCGTTTCGTTGTGTCTGGAGCTTTAAGTAGTGAAAATCGTATTGCAGAGTTTGTAAAGACTCATGGTGATGGCGTGAAGGATGTGGCACTACTTGTTGATGATGTTGATAAAGCATACTCAGAAGCAGTGAAACGTGGTGCCGTCGCAATTGCTCCACCAGAGGAATTAACAGATGAGGACGGTACATTGAAAAAAGCAGTTATTGGTACGTATGGTGATACAATTCATACGCTTGTAGAGCGTAAAAATTATAAAGGGGCATTTATGCCAGGATTCCAAAAGGTAGAGTTTAATATTCCATTTGAAGAGTCTGGTTTAATTGCTGTCGATCATGTAGTTGGTAATGTTGAAAAAATGGAAGAGTGGGTTAGTTATTACGAGAATGTCATGGGCTTTAAACAAATGATTCATTTTGATGATGACGATATTAGTACAGAGTATTCGGCGTTAATGTCGAAAGTTATGACGAATGGAAGCCGTATTAAGTTTCCGATTAACGAACCAGCAGACGGAAAGAGAAAGTCACAAATTCAAGAGTATCTAGAATTCTATAATGGAGCTGGTGTACAGCATCTTGCTTTATTAACAAGTGATATTGTTAAAACGGTTGAAGCGCTTCGTGCAAATGGGGTGGAGTTTTTAGATACACCTGATACTTATTATGATGAGTTAACTGCACGAGTTGGAAAAATCGATGAAGAAATTGATAAGCTAAAAGAATTAAAGATCTTAGTAGATCGTGATGATGAAGGTTACTTACTACAAATTTTTACGAAACCAATTGTAGATCGCCCGACTTTATTTATTGAAATCATTCAACGTAAAGGTTCTCGTGGATTTGGTGAAGGAAACTTTAAAGCGTTATTCGAATCAATTGAAAGAGAACAAGAGCGTCGCGGAAACTTATAAGATTTATATCCACCAGCAAAAGTCCCTTTGCTGGTGGAAATTTCATTTTTATAAGGAGGAATCAGGATGAAATTTGTTACATTTCGTCTTCCTTCAAAAGAAATACGGGCTGGATGGCTTGAAGGTGACAAAGTAATAGATATGAATCTTGCTAGTGAAGGGAAAATCCCTTCTGCTATGATGGCTTTTTTAGAAAAAGCTGATGAGTATGTAGAAGTAGTGCGGAATATTAAGAATCCAAATAAGGGTATATATGCTTTAGAAGAAGTACAATTGACAGCTGCTCTTCCTAATCCGAGTAGTATTCGAGATTTTTACGCATTTGAACAACATGTAAAAACAGCTCGTGGACGAAGAGGACTAGATGTTGTGCCTGAATGGTATGATATTCCGGTTTTTTATTTTACTAATCATCGTGCTGTAATTGGTTCCGGTGATTTTGTAATTGGTCCGAAAAAGTCTAAAAAGCTTGATTATGAGCTGGAGATTGCTTGCGTAATAGGAAAAGAAGGGCGAAATATTTCTCGTGAGCGAGCAGAGGAATATATTTTTGGTTATTGTATTATGAACGACTGGAGTGCGAGAGACTTACAAGCAACAGAAATGAAAGTAGGTCTCGGTCCGGCGAAAGGAAAGGACTTTGCAACTTCGTTAGGAGCACATCTTGTTACGAAAGAGGAATTAGATGTTTATCGTAATGGTGATCGATATGATTTAGAAATGACTGCTCATGTAAACGGAAAACTATTATCAAAGGGAAACTTCCAAGATATTTACTATACATTTGCTGAAATGATTGAACGTGCTTCAGAGGACGTTACGTTATATCCAGGAGATGTGATTGGTTCTGGGACAGTAGGAACAGGATGTATTTTAGAACTTGGTACAGAAGAGTGGCTACAAGATGGAGATGTTGTAGAGCTGTCGATTACTGGTTTAGGTACACTACGTAATACGATCAAAAAAGAAAAGGAAGCGGGTGATGGGCATGTTTTATCGTCACATGGGAGAACTACCTCATAAACGACATGTACAATTTCGTAAAAAAGATGGATCGCTTTATCGTGAACAGGTAATGGGAACAAAAGGATTTTCTGGTACGCAGTCTATTTTGTATCATCACTATATGCCAACAGAAGTAGGTCATTCTGCATTATCGCATTCTTGTCAGTTGCAGTATGAAGAGGATGTTGCTCTTTCTCATCGCCACTTCCGAACGAAAGAAAATAAAAAAAGTGGTGATGCAATAAGTGGACGGAATTTCATACTTGGAAATGAAGATTTGTTAATTGGAGTAGTGAGCCCAACAGAAAAAATGGATTATTTCTATCGTAATGGTGATGGCGACGAAATGTTATTTGTTCATTATGGAACAGGGAAAATTGAAACGATGTTTGGAACGATTCACTATAGAAAAGGCGACTATGTAACGATCCCAATTGGAACGATTTATCGTGTTATTCCAGATGAAGGAGAGACTAAGTTTCTTGTTGTAGAGGTGAATAGCCAAATTACAACACCGCGTCGTTATCGAAATGAATATGGACAATTGTTAGAGCATAGTCCGTTTTGTGAAAGAGATCTTCGTGGTCCAGAAAAATTAGAGACCTATGATGAAAAAGGCGAGTTTGTCGTAATGACAAAATCAAGAGGATATATGCATAAACATGTTTTAGGACACCACCCGTTAGATGTTGTTGGATGGGATGGCTATTTGTATCCGTGGGTATTTAATGTAGAGGATTTTGAACCAATTACAGGGCGCATTCATCAACCACCGCCAGTACATCAAACATTTGAAGGGCATAATTTTGTTATTTGCTCTTTCGTACCACGTTTATACGATTATCATCCAGAGTCAATTCCGGCACCATATTATCATAGTAATGTTAATAGTGATGAAGTTCTTTATTATGTAGAAGGAAACTTTATGAGTCGCAAAGGTGTGGAAGAAGGTTCTATTACACTTCATCCGAGCGGGATTCCTCATGGGCCGCATCCGGGGAAAACAGAGGCAAGTATAGGGAAGAAAGAGACGCTTGAATTAGCTGTTATGATAGACACATTCCGTCCGCTTCGTATTGTAAAACAAGCACATGAAACAGAAGATGAAAAGTATATGTATAGCTGGATTGAACAAGGTTCATATACTGTGAAATAAGTAAAAAAAGGCATGCTCTCAATAAGGGAGCATGCTTTTTTGTGGAATCGACATGTATAATAATACCAAAAAGAGTTGTCGAAAGATATATAGAAAGAATGATAAGGATGGTGCATATTCAGAAGAATTTCTACTTGTTTCGACAAAAGTATTGACTGGGAAAAGCGTAATGAGTAAAATAAAAAAGCGAATTAAAAATTTTCAGAAAATTTAAAACTTGGAGGAGTGAAAGATGAAGCAAATTTTTCAAAAGAAGCCAATTGCAAAGTTAATGCAAGAAAGTAAGCAAAAAACGTTAGCAAGAACATTGGGCGCGCTAGATTTAACTATGCTTGGAATCGGTGCAATCGTTGGAACTGGTATTTTTGTTCTAACGGGTGTTGTGGCAGCGAAACATTCTGGGCCAGCTATTATATTATCATTTGCGATTGCCGCGCTAGCTTGTGCCTTTGCTGCATTTTGTTATGCTGAATTTGCTTCTTCAGTTCCTGTCTCGGGCAGTGTGTATACGTATACATACGCGACGATGGGGGAAGTATTCGCATTTTTAATTGGCTGGGACTTAATGCTTGAATATTTACTTGCTACATCTGCTGTAGCAAACGGTTGGTCTGCATATTTTCAATCTTTATTAAAGGGGTTTGGAATTCATATTCCGACTATTCTCTCCTCGGCTCCTGGTACAGGTAAGGGTGGAATAATCGATTTACCTGCAGTTCTAATTATTTTAGTGATGACAGTTCTTTTATCTAGGGGTGTTCGTGAAAGTGCACGAGTAAATAACATTATGGTATTTATTAAAATAGCAGTTGTTCTTATTTTTATCTTTGCTGGTTTTAATTATGTGAAACCTGAAAACTGGACGCCTTTTATGCCATTTGGTTTAGATGGTGTAATGGCTGGAGCGGCCACAGTATTCTTCGCATTTATAGGATTTGATGCAGTTTCAACAGCGGCAGAAGAAGTGAAACGTCCGCAACGTGATTTACCAATTGGTATTATTGCATCGTTATTAATTTGTACAGTTCTTTATATCGTTGTTTCGCTTATTTTGACAGGAATTGTTCCATACGGACAGCTAAATATATCAGATCCAGTTGCTTTTGCACTTCAATTTATTGGACAAGATGGATTAGCGGGGGTAATTTCAGTAGGAGCAATTACAGGGATTACAACAGTAATGCTAGTTATGATGTATGGGCAAGTTCGTGTTTCTTATGCGATGAGCCGAGATGGTTTATTACCGAAGCGTCTTGCTAAAGTTCATCCGAAATTTAAAACGCCATTTTTAAATACATGGACAACGGGGATTATTGCGGCACTGATTTCAGGATTAATAGATTTAAATGTTTTAGCACATCTTGTAAACATGGGGACATTGTCAGCATTTGCACTCGTAGCTGTTGCGGTAATTGTAATGAGAAGAACTCATCCAGACTTACCAAGGGCATTTAAGGCTCCGCTTGTACCATTTTTACCAGCATTAACAGTGATTTTCTGTTTATACTTAATGCTTCAATTATCAGGGACAGCATGGATTAGTTTTGGGATATGGATGGTTATTGGTATAGCGGTTTACTTCTTATATAGCCGAAAACATAGTGCTTTAAATAATAGTAAAAAAGAAGAAGATGTTGCGAATTTATAAGCGAAAAAATCCATTCTAATTCTGTTAGAATGGATTTTTTTATTTGAAAATTTACATTTTTCTGAACTTATTATAAGATAATTGTTGGCTAACTAAAGGGGGGAAATGATGAAAAATACGTGGCGTGAGTTAAGGGAGATGGACCGTAACGTATGGATTCGATTTATTGGAGAGACGTTAAATGGAATTGCAATGATGATGTTAATGCCTTTTTTTGCATTATATTTAAAAGATAAGGTAGATTCGTTGTTGGAAGTTGGGGTTATTATGGCGCTTTCTCCAATTGCTGCAAGCTTTGGATCACTTATAGGAGGAAGAATTGCTGACATATATGGAAGAAAACCGATTATGATATTTTCTATGGCAAGTAATGCATTATTAATGCTCGGTTTTCTATTTATAGAAGGATTTATTCCATATGCAATTTTATCTATTTTTTTAGGATTGAGTAATTCTTTATTTCATCCAGCTGCATCAGCTATGGTCGCAGATGTAACGGCACCAGAAAAAAGAACAGAGGCATATGGTTTATTACGAATGGGACACAATATAGGTGCTGCGATTGGTCCGATAATGGGAGCATCAGTAGTTGTGTTGTCAAAGAATCTTGTGTTTATTATTGCCTCTTCTACAATGCTATTTTATGCGTTACTTGTATTACTTCTTATTCAAGAGACGATGCCAAAGAGGACAGATAAGGAAGAACATAAAGAAAAGGAATCTGGGGCAGTTTGGAAAATTGTAATGCGAGATAAGGCATTAATGATTTACTTATTAGCAGGTATTATCATTTCGATGGGGTTTTCTCAAACAGAAGGCATGTTGCCACTACATTTTGATAACGAAATGAAGCGTATTTTTGGAACGAATAATCCATATCCATATTTAATGGCGTTAAACGGACTATTAGTTGTTTTATTCCAATTTCAAATTTCAAAATGGGCTACGGATAAACCAGTCGGGAAGACGATGTTATATGGTGCATGTTTGTTCGGGATTGGATTATTTTTTATAGGGTGGTTACCGAAGTGGTTTGGAGAGTTTAATACAAATGCTACAGTTATTTTAATAACACTACTGTTCGTTTATGCTATATATACGTTAGGTGAGATGATTATGTCGCCTGTACAGATGACATTTGTAGCAAACTTGGCACCTGAGCATTTGAGAGGGACTTATATGGGCGCTGCAAGTTTGCAGTGGATTACAGGAAGCGCATTTGGTCCACTTTTGGGAGGCTTTTTATTAGATCGATTACTTGGCCACTTTCTATTTACAATTTTAGCTGTAGGATGTGTAGTTGCAGGTATTGTATATATTTCTTTAGATCGCCTTGTTGAGCAAAGGCAAAAAGATACACTAACCAAACAATCTTCTTAGTAAATAGGTGACATACACAAAAAAGGGGATTTCTACATATTTTAGGTACATAACTAGATTAGATTGCCATTTTATTTTGTGTAGCTATAAAGAAAATGAAATAAAAAACCAATAAGTGATGTTATTTAATTATTTATGGAAGTTACATTTTATTTCAAATAGGAACTACCTATTTTTATAAAAAGTGCTAAAATAGAAAAATGAAAACAATTGGTTAGGGTGATTTCATTGACGAAAATTAAATTAGGTTTATTATATGGTGGAAAATCAGCTGAGCATCAAGTTTCGCTACAGACGGCTCTTGCTGCTATTAAAGCGTTAAATCAAGATAAATTCGAGATTCATCCAATTTATATTACAGAACAAGGTCAATGGGTACGCGGTGAGCGTATTGAAGGCGAAGTAACAGATGTTGAAGCTTTAAAAATGAGCGGTGCAGAAAATGCGATTTCTCCATTATCATTAAGTACAGAAATCATTCCATCTGCAGCTTCTGAGGAAAACGCTATTGACGTTATTTTCCCATTACTACATGGACCAAACGGTGAAGATGGAACGGTTCAAGGATTATTAGAATTGATGAATATTCCTTATGTAGGAAATGGTGTTCTAGCATCATCTGCTGGTATGGATAAAGTTGTTATGAAAAACATCTTTGCAGAGGCTGGTTTAAAACAAGCAAAATATGCGTCTTTCATCCGCAGTGCATGGGAAAAAAATCGTGAGGAAGCTTATTCTAAAGTAGAAGATAAGTTAGGATATCCTTGCTTCGTAAAACCAGCAAACCTTGGTTCAAGTGTTGGTATTAATAAGTGTAAAAATCGTGAAGAACTTGAGAATGCATTTGTAGAGGCATTCCAATTTGATCGCAAAATTATTGTAGAAGAAAATATTGTAGGTCGTGAAGTAGAAGTTGGTGTACTAGGTAATGATGAGCCGAAATGTTCAGTTGTAGGTGAAATCGTTCCGAAAAAGGACTTCTATGATTATAAGTCGAAATATATCGATGGTGATACGGCGTTAATTATTCCAGCTGAAATGACAGAAGAAGAATCTGATGTAATTAAGCGTGATGCAATTATTGCGTTCCAATCATTAGATGGTGCAGGCTTAACGCGAGCTGATTTCTTCTTAACGAAAGACGGAGAAGTGTATATTAACGAAGTAAACACTATGCCAGGATTTACACCGTTTAGTATGTTCCCTCTATTATGGCAACATACTGGGTTACCGTATCCAGAGTTAATCGAAGAGCTAATTCGTTTAGCGATTGAACGTCACGAAGAAAAACAAAAAATTAAATATACAATCTAACAAAAAAAGGAGGAAGCACTATTCGTAGGAATAGTGCTTCCTCTATGTAAGGAGCGTTTCTATATGATAAAGCGAATGTTAAAGCAAGTAGAACAGATGGTAAATGGTACTGGATTAGCAGAGCAATATGAGGGAACTATTATTCAAGGCGTGTCTATTGATACGAGAAAAATTGAAAAAGGAAACTTATATGTTCCGATTCAAGGGGAGCGTTTCGATGGACATGCTTTTGTAGATAAAGCAGTTGAAAATGGAGCTGTAGCTACATTGTGGATGAAAGATGTAGCAAATCCACCCGAGAATCTTCCGGTTATTTTTGTAGAAGATACGCTATCTGCACTGCAAATGTTAGCGAAAAATTATCGCGATCAATTGGATGTTAAAGTTGTTGGTGTGACAGGTAGTAACGGTAAAACATCCACGAAAGATATTGTGACAAGTATTCTCGCGACTAAGTTCAAAGTTCAAAAAACAGAAGGGAATTTCAATAACCATATTGGGTTACCTCTCACTATTTTAAACTTAGAAGAAAATACAGAAGTAGCTGTATTAGAAATGGGTATGTCAAGCCGAGGAGAGATTGAATTTTTATCTAAGTTAGCTCGTCCTAATGCAGCTATCATTACGAATATTGGTGAGGCACATTTAATGGATTTAGGATCTCGTGAGGCAATTGCTGAAGCGAAATTAGAAATTGTTACAGGGTTACAAGAAGGTGGCGTGTTCGTATATAATGGAGATGAGCCGCTATTAACGAATCGTGTTCCTGAAATGAATTTAGCGGCAGAAACAGTTACGTTTGGTGATGCAAGAGCCAACGATTACTATCCAACGACTGTAACATTACAGGCAACGGGGACACATTTTAAAATGAATAGAGATGAAAATATTTCATTCTACCTACCGGTGTTAGGAAAACATAATGTGTACAATACACTTGCTTCAATGGCAATTGCGACACATTTTGGTGTGACGTGGGAAGAAATGAAACAAGGTTTAGTAACACTTCAAATGACGGGCATGCGTATGGAGATTGTAAAAACGGATAGTGGATTAACAATTATCAACGATGCTTATAATGCAAGTCCGACGGCTATGGAGGCAGCATTCCATTTAATGAACGGTTTAGATGGATTTACTAAAAAAATCGTTGTGCTCGGTGATATGTTAGAACTTGGAAATCAAGAAGTGCAGTTCCATTATGAGGTAGGTAAATTGATCGATCCAGCAAAAATCTCACATGTATTCACATACGGTAGATTAGGAGCTCAAATTGCTGAAGGAGCGAAAATTAATTTCCCTAATGAACGTGTAAAGGCGTATGATAATAAAGAAGAGTTAGTAAGAGATTTACAAGCAGTAGTCGATGCGAAAGATGTTGTATTAATAAAAGCATCTCGCGGTATGAAATTAGAAGAAGTAATTACGATGTTGAAATAATTGGTGTATATAAATAGGGATGATAGTCACGAAAATAGAAGAAACTTATAATAAGCGCTTACAGTAAATGATAAAAAAATAAAAGTAAAGAAAAAGGCCCTGAATATAAAATAAGGTAACAGTTGGGTTTGCTTTTTACACATACAAAACTTATAATTGATAAAGTGTAATAACGTTTAGAAGTATTTTCGTGAAGAATATACGCCCGGTTATATACGTGAGCATTCAGGAAAAGGGCTTTTCCGCAAATTCGGAAAACGCCTTTTTTTAAATGATAAGTATAGGATAGAAAAGGAGAAGTAACATTGACAACATTTCGAGAATTAGGATTAAGTGAGTCTTTACTGCAATCGGTTGAAAGTATGGGCTTTGAAGAGGCTACGCCGATTCAAGCTGAAACAATTCCACATGCATTGCAAGGTAAGGATATTATTGGGCAAGCGCAAACAGGTACAGGGAAAACAGCAGCATTCGGATTACCACTATTAGATAAAGTGGATACAAATAAAGAAGCAGTTCAAGGTATTGTTATCGCGCCAACGCGTGAATTAGCAATTCAAGTTGGAGAAGAGCTATACAAAATTGGTAAACATAAACGTGTTCGTATTCTACCAATTTATGGTGGTCAAGATATTAACCGCCAAATTCGTGCTCTAAAAAAACACCCACACATTATTGTTGGTACGCCGGGTCGTATTTTAGATCATATTAACCGTAAAACACTTCGCTTACAAAACGTAGAGACTGTTGTTCTTGATGAAGCGGATGAAATGTTAAACATGGGCTTCATTGAAGATATTGAAGCGATTTTAACAGATGTGCCAGAAACACATCAAACATTATTATTCTCAGCGACAATGCCAGATCCAATCCGTCGTATTGCTGAGCGTTTCATGACTGAGCCTCAACACATTAAAGTAAAAGCAAAAGAAGTAACAATGCCAAACATTCAGCAGTTCTATTTAGAAGTGCAAGAAAAGAAAAAGTTTGACGTGTTAACACGCTTACTAGATATTCAATCTCCAGAGCTTGCGATCGTATTCGGTCGTACAAAGCGTCGTGTTGATGAATTATCAGAAGCATTAAACTTACGTGGTTATGCAGCAGAAGGTATTCATGGTGACTTAACACAGGCGAAACGTATGTCTGTATTACGTAAATTTAAAGAAGGTGCTATTGAAGTTCTTGTTGCAACAGACGTTGCTGCACGTGGTCTTGATATTTCAGGCGTAACACACGTATACAACTTCGATATCCCACAAGATCCAGAATCATACGTTCACCGTATTGGTCGTACTGGCCGTGCAGGTAAAAAAGGTATTGCAATGTTATTTGTAACACCACGTGAATCAGGACAATTAAAAAATATCGAGCGTACAACAAAACGTAAAGTTGATCGTATGGAAGCACCGACACTTGACGAGGCATTAGAAGGTCAACAACGTTTAATCGCTGAAAAACTTCAAAGCACAATCCAAAATGAGAACTTATCATACTACAAGCGTATTGCAGAAGAAATGTTAGAAGAGAATGACTCTGTAACAGTAGTAGCTGCTGCTTTAAAAATGATGACTAAAGAGCCGGATACAACTCCGATCGCTTTAACATCAGAACCACCAGTTGTTTCAAGAGGTGGCGGTTCTAAGAAACGTGGCGGTAACGGAGGCGGATACCGTGATGGTAACCGTAATCGTAGTCGTGATGGACGCGGCGGTGGCGATGGTCGTAACCGTGATGGACGTAATCGTGACGGAAACCGTGATCGCAATCGTGATGGAAACCGTGATCGTAATCGTGATGGTGGTAGTCGTGGTCGTAGAGGTGAAGGTCAAGGTCGCCCAGGATCTTCAAATGGACGCGGCGAAAGAAAACATCATAGCCGTCCACAAGCTTAATAAAAAAGAGAATGCCCTTTGCTGGCATTCTCTTTTTTTATTTCTGTAATTGTGCATACTACATAGTAGTTATGATAGAAAAGGGGCTGTTATATGCTTGTAAGGCTTGGTTACGTTGCGATGAGTGTGCATTTGAAGAATGCATCCCCATCTCAAACGATGACGTACGCACAGTTTCAGAAAATAGATGATCGTGATGCTGCAATTCGTAAACTTGAAAGAATTGCTAATTCCAATTTGGAAAATTGTTTACGTTTATTAAAGCATAATAAGGGACATGACATATCTTTCTTTCGGCTTAGTTCTAAGCTCATTCCTTTAGCGAATCATGAGGAATTGCTAGAGTGGAACTATATTCGTCCTTTAAAAGAAAAATTGAAAGAATTAGGTGAATATGCAATTCATATGAATATGCGAATTGATTTCCATCCAGATCATTTTGTTGTACTAAATTCACCTGAGGAGAGTGTTTTTAAACAATCTGTAAAGACACTGCAGATGCACAAAAAATTATTAAAAGGCATGGGGATTGAACATAAGCAACGATGTGTACTGCATGTTGGAGGAGGGTATAAAGATAAAGAACTTGCATTAGAGCGTTTTATAGAGAATTGGTCTAATGTCCCAAGGGGTATTCAAGAAATGATTATATTAGAAAATGATGATACAACTTTTACGTTAGAGGAAACATTATATTTAGGAGAAAAATTAGATATTCCCGTCGTGTTTGATTTGCATCACCATATGATGAATAATGAGCAAGAAGATTGGTATGAAGATTGGGCACGTGTTGTTCATACGTGGGAAACATCTTTGTTGCCGGTTAAAATGCATATTTCTAGCCCTAGAGAGGGAAAAGATCCAAGAGCTCATGCAGATTATATTAATGTAGACGCATTTTTATCTTTTTTAAGAAGGATAAAGGGAAGTGTTCCGCAAATTGATTGTATGATTGAGGCGAAGATGAAGGATGAGTCTTTATTTCAATTAATGAGGGATTTAAGCGAACAGGTAGATGTAGAAATTATCGATGGTGCAAGCTTTTATATTAAATAAGCTTTGCACCATCGTTTTTTTTTGTTAAAAAAGGAGTTAAAATGCCGCCGGTTATTAAACCTGTTAAATGACTGATCGGATTGGCGGAAGGATTAAAGAAAGTAAATAGCAGTAATAGAAGTATCATAATTGAGAAAATGGCAATTTCTTTTGGTTTTGAAGAGCGGTATCGATTGTACAATAAAAATAATTGTGCGCCTAATAGTCCGAAAATACCACCTGATGCACCTGCGTGAATATATTCAGGAGGCATAATAATATAAGAAGAAATATTTCCAGAAATTCCAGAAAGAAAAAATAGAATAAAAAAAGAAAAGTGTCCGAGTTGCTTTTCGATAGAAGAACCAAGTGCAAACAAAAAAATACTATTAGAAAGAAAATGTTGTAAGTCTACGTGTACCAGAAGGGAAGTTATGACACGCCACCATTCTCCTTTAGCGATATATTCATTAGAGGCTGCCAGTGGGAAGAGGAAAAAGTCGCCTAATATCATCATGACTAAGTGAATAAAAAGTAAGGTGAGAATAGTCGGTTGTAAAGAAATCTGAGTAGATCTTATTAGCATACGGTTACTATCACCCCTTTTGCATCAGAAAGATTCTCTGTTATTCTTATCAATATGAAAGAAGAAAGTTAAATAGAAGAAGGGGATTTTGAAATGATTATAGGGATTGGAATCGATATTATTGAATTAAATCGTATTGAAAAAATGCTAGATGGAAAGCTTAAATTTATGGAACGTATTTTAACAGAAAATGAACGTAATGTTGCTATGGAGCTGAAAGGAAGTCGTCTTACAGAGTTTGTAGCTGGAAGGTTTGCAGCGAAAGAGGCGTATTCAAAAGCTGTAGGTACTGGTATCGGGAAAGAAGTGAGCTTTTTAGATATTGAAGTGAAAAATGATGAAAGAGGTAAGCCGATTCTGATTACAAGTACAGAGTATGTTGTTCATTTATCAATTAGTCATAGTAAGGAATTTGCTGTTGCTCAAGTTGTTTTAGAAAGCTCGTCACGCTAGTCTGCATATTTTATATCTTTGTCTCATATATTTGAGGTAGCGATAAGGAAGGTACATCTTCCATTCATTTATAGGGGCAAAGGGGCTGAAGTGATGAAAAGGCGTCTGTTTTTAGTTCTTGTCGGTTTGTTGACCGTTTTTGTGTTGGCGGGTTGTGTGGAAAAGAAACAAGATGATGTCGTGAGAGATTTAGAAGCGAAAGTAAAAGGGATGAAAAGTTATCAAGCTGAAGCGAAATTATCTATTAAAACAGGAAATGAGCCTCAGGAGTATAATGTAGAGATTTGGCATAAGGAACCGTCTTTTTATCGTGTGAATTTAAAGAATGCAAAAAAAGATCAGAGCCAAATCATTTTAAGAAATGAAGAAGGTGTATTTGTATTAACGCCAGCACTTAATAAGAGCTTCCGTTTTCAAAGTGATTGGCCGCAAAATAGCAGCCAGGCTTATTTATATGAATCACTTGTAAGAGATATTTTGCAGGATAAGAAAAACCTTACTTTCGAGAAAACAGATAAGTATTATATTTTTAAAACAAAAACAAACTATCAACATCAAAATATGTTGCCGAAACAAGAGATTACGCTGAAGAAGAGCGATTTGACTCCAGTTTCAGTGAAGTTAATGGATAATGATCAAAATGTTCTTGTAAAAGTAGATTTCTCTAAGGTGAAATTCGATGCGAAATTTGATAAAGGTGCATTTGATACGAAACAAAATATGTCTAGAGCGCAGGTAGATGTTCAAACAACAGCGAAAGAAGACAAACCGTTTGCTATTTTGTATCCACTTGATACACCGCAAGGTATGACTCTGCAAGATGAAAAAGAGTTGAAGACAGACAGTGGCAAGCGTGCGATACTCACATACACTGGAAATAAGAAATCCTTTACTTTAATACAAGAAAAGGCAAAAGTTGCAGAGGCTTCATCAGCGGTAAGTGTAAGTGGAGAACCAGTTGATCTTGGGTTTACGATTGGTGCATTGACGAAAGACTCTGTAACGTGGTCGCATAACGGAGTAGAATATATGCTCGTGTCTAAAGGTTTAGAGCCGAAGGAGCTACTAATGGTTGCTCGTTCAGTTACAGCGAAGCAGGTGAAGTAAACTTCTTAGACGTGGTGATATATGTGCACCACGTCTTTTCTTAGTTTGAAGGTGGATTTCATAAAAGAAGCATATAAAAGAATAAGCTTCGCATATCGTGTATAAGGAAGTGTATTTATGGAAGAAGCACCATTTTACCGTGACACTTGGGTGGAAGTGGATTTAGATGCCATTTATAACAACGTTACGCATATTAAAGAGTTCATCCCAAGTAATGTAGAGATTTTTGCTGTAGTTAAAGCAAATGCATATGGGCACGATTATGTACCGGTGGCTAAAACGGCATTAGAAGCGGGTGCAACAAGGTTAGCAGTTGCTTTTTTAGATGAAGCTTTAGTACTTCGGAGGGCTGGTATTACTGTGCCGATTTTAGTGTTAGGTCCCTCGCCGCCGCGTGATGTAAATGTAGCTGCTGAAAATGATGTAGCGCTAACTGTTTTTCAAAAAGAATGGGTGGACGAAGCAATTAAACTTTGGGATGGTTCATCTGTAATGAAATTCCATATTAACTTTGATAGTGGTATGGGGAGAATTGGAATACGTGAAAGAAAAGAACTGAAAGCATTTTTAAAGAGTTTAGAAGGTGCACCGTTTTTAGAGTTAGAAGGAGTATACACGCATTTTGCAACGGCAGATGAGGTTGAGACTTCATATTTTGATAAGCAATATAACACGTTCTTAGAGCAGTTAAGTTGGTTGAAAGAATTCGGAGTGGATCCTAAGTTTGTCCATACAGCTAATAGTGCTGCCACGTTACGTTTTCAAGGGATTACATTTAATGCAGTGCGAATTGGGATTGCAATGTATGGATTATCTCCTTCTGTAGAAATACGTCCTTTTTTACCATTTGAATTAGAACCGGCGCTATCACTGCATACGAAAGTAGCTCATATTAAACAGGTGATTAAAGGTGATGGAATTAGTTATAATGTCACTTACCGAACGAAAACTGAAGAATGGATCGCGACTGTAGCGATTGGTTATGCAGATGGATGGCTTAGAAGATTACAAGGATTTGAAGTGCTTATAAATGGTAAAAGGGTACCGATTGTAGGGCGAGTAACAATGGATCAGTTCATGATTCATCTTCCTTGTGAAGTGCCACTTGGTACGAAAGTTACGCTTATTGGAAGGCAGGGGGATGAGTATATTAGCGCTACAGAGGTTGCGGAATATTCAGGGACTATTAATTATGAAATTATTGCAACGATCAGTTTCCGTGTGCCAAGAATATTTATACGGAATGGTAAGGTTGTAGAGATAATTAATTACTTGAACAATATATAGAAGGTAGTATGATTGCTTCTTGTCATTGGAGTGACTGTTCATTGCTGGATAATAAGCTCTTTTTGATGAGAAGCTTTTTACTTATAATCATTTTTTATATAAGTTACACGTAAGTTTTGAAGAGGAGTTCTATTGTTTTTAGTTAGTTATGAGATAAAAAATTTAAGAAGATGAATGTTTTGTTTGTGAATTGGAAAACATAAGCAAGGAATAAGGAAGTCTTTGCAACAGGCTCCATACAATGGTATTATTACAATAGGTGTCATATATATATTTGGGTGTGTAGTTGACGGTGGAGGTGTATTTTTGTGTCCGAATCAAGTGTAACTACTGAAATCGTGGTTCGGTTGCCAAAGCAAATGGTAACGGAATTGGACGGAATTGGAAAACAAGAGAATAAGAATCGCCATGAACTAATTTGCCAGGCAACACAATTGTTATTGCGTCAACATAAGACGAAGAAACGCTACCAACATGAATCAATGCGACGTGGGTATATTGAAATGGGAAAAATTAATCTTGGTATTGCATCTGAAGCTTTCTTAGCGGAGTATGAAGCAGCTCATACAGTAGAACGCTTAGTTAGCGGGGGGTAATATTTTGATTGTAAAACGCGGCGACGTGTATTTTGCAGACCTTTCCCCAGTTGTTGGTTCTGAGCAAGGAGGCGTTCGTCCGGTTCTTGTCATTCAAAATGACATCGGAAATCGTTTTAGTCCAACGGTGATTGTAGCGGCTATTACTGCACAGATTCAAAAAGCGAAATTACCCACTCATGTGGAAATTGATGCGAAAAAGTATGGTTTTGAGAGAGATTCTGTTATTTTACTTGAGCAGATTCGAACAATCGATAAGCAACGCTTAACGGACAAAATCACTCATTTAGATGAAGTGATGATGAGTCGTGTAGATGAAGCGTTACAAATTAGTTTAGGACTAATAGATTTTTAAATCGGCAGTTTAAGTTGCTCTCTTTGAAGGGCAACTTTTTTTTATTATAGAGGAGGTTACGGTTGTATATGGAAATGGTAGATAATCGACAAGCGTTAATGAAAATGTTAGTGAAAGAATTAGGCTTTAGCGAAAAGCAAGTTCGTCATGTTATTCAATTAACAGAAGAAGGTAACACAGTTCCATTTATTGCTCGTTACCGAAAAGAATGGACAGGCTCTTTAGATGAGGTGCAAATTCGTGCGATTTTAGAGAGATGGCAATATATGATGCAACTTGAAGATAGGAAGGAAGAAGTTATTCGTCTTATTGATGAGAAGGGAAAACTGACAGGAGAGCTAAGACAGCAAATTGTTAAAGCTACAAAGTTGCAGGAAGTAGAAGATTTATATCGTCCATATAAAGAGAAAAGAAGAACGAAAGCAACGATTGCAAAAGAAAAAGGGTTAGAACCGTTAGCTGAATGGTTATTGTTATATAAGAAAGAAGAACCGGCTAAAAAGGCAGTGGAATTTATTAATGCAGAGAAAGAAGTGCAATCTGCAGAAGAAGCTTTACAAGGTGCACAAGATATTATTGCAGAAATGATTTCAGATGAAGCTGCGTATCGTAGTTGGATTCGAAATGTTACTTTTAGAAAAGGTATTATGTCTTCGTCTGTAAAAGGTGAAGAAAAAGATGAAAAGAATATATATGAAATGTATTACAGTTATGAAGAACCATTGCAAAAAGTAGTACCGCATCGTGTATTAGCAATGAATCGCGGTGAGAAAGAAGATATATTGAGAGTTTCTGTTGTCCCACCAGTAGATGAGATATTAAATTTCTTATATAAGAAAGTAATTCGTGATAACGATTCTAAAAGTGCGCATTATGTACAATTAGCGATTGAAGATGGTTATAAACGATTAATTCAATCTTCAATTGAAAGAGAAATTCGTAAAGAATTAACAGAAACAGCTGAAGAACAAGCGATACATATTTTCTCTGAGAACTTACGTAACTTATTATTACAACCTCCGATGAAAGGGAAAGTCGTGCTAGCGGTAGATCCGGCATATAGAACTGGTTGTAAATTGTCTGTAGTAGATGATACGGGGAAAGTACTACATATTGATGTTATTTATCCGCATCCGCCTGTTCGTAAATATGATGATGCAAAAATGAAAGTTCTTTCTATTATAGATAAATATCAAGTTGAAATGATTGCAATTGGTAATGGGACAGCATCTAGAGAAACAGAAGAATTTATAGTAGATGTATTACAAAGTGTGAAACAGGACGTCTTTTATATTATTGTAAATGAAGCGGGTGCTAGTGTATATTCAGCTTCTGATTTAGCCCGTGAGGAATTCCCAAATTTACAAGTTGAAGAGAGAAGTGCCGTTTCTATTGGAAGACGTCTGCAAGATCCACTTGCTGAACTTGTGAAAATTGATCCTAAATCAGTTGGGGTTGGACAATACCAACATGATGTATCTCAAAAGAGATTGAATGAGTCATTAACATTTGTAGTAGAGACAGCTGTTAACCAAGTTGGGGTTAATGTAAATACGGCTTCGGTTGCATTGTTACAATATGTTTCAGGTTTATCGAAAACTGTTGCGAAAAATATTGTGGCAAAGAGAGAAGAGGATGGGAAATTCACAAAGCGCACGGAACTAAAGAAAATCCCACGTTTAGGTGCAAAGACGTACGAACAATGTATAGGTTTCTTGCGTATATTAGAAGGAGCGAATCCATTAGATCGAACAGGTATTCATCCCGAACAATATAAAAATGTTGAATTGTTATTGAAGAGTTTAGGGTTATCGATAGATGACGTAGGACAACCGCAATTACAAAAGAGATTGGAAGAAGTGGAGATTTCTAAGTTGTCTCAAGAAACGGGAGTTGGGGAGCCGACGTTAGTTGATATTATAGATGCGCTCATTAGCCCGGAACGAGATATGAGGGATGAGTTGCCTAAACCACTTCTGAAAAAAGGGATTTTGAAATTAGAAGATTTAAAACGTGGTATGGAACTAGAAGGAACAGTGCGTAACGTTGTTGATTTTGGTGCTTTTGTTGATGTAGGCGTAAAGCAAGATGGTTTAGTGCATATTTCTAAGCTTAGTAAACAGTTTGTAAAGCATCCGTTAGATGTTGTATCAGTAGGACAAATTGTAAAAGTATGGGTAGATGATATTGATACAAAAAAGGGACGCGTTGCACTATCTATGTTGCCGATTGAATAGTAAGAGAAGAGAGCAGATGAAACTGCTCTTTTTTTATAGAATAAAAAGTGTAATGGATTATGAGTTTTGATGTATTTTGCTATAATAAAACCAGCATTCATTTAGCAATTTAATTTGATACCGGTTTTTTTCGAAATATGCACGTTGCATCTGTTTTTTTAGCCACGTAGGCATAGGAATCCCTCCTTGTTTAATCCTACTCTCAAAAATCTAAAGTGCTATTGATGAGAGGTTGGTGAGTGGATTTCTATTCATGTTGTGTTTTTAGAAACCACGCGTCTTGAATGAGGATGGGTATATGTACTATTTAATATATGTATAAGAAGCGTGAAAAGTGTAAAAATATTTTTTTGTTTAGGAGGAATGAGAATGGACGAGGAAGAAATTCAACGGCTAGTGGAAGAAGTATCGCTACAATACTTCGGAATGCCATTTTTACATAAAGCAACGTTCAATAGTAGGCTGCGTACAACTGGTGGGCGTTATCTGTTGAAGAGTCACAATGTTGAACTGAATTATCGATATTACGAAATGTATGGTAAGGAGGAGTTAATCGGAATCATCAAACATGAACTGTGTCATTATCACTTGCATATTACAGGAAGAGGGTATAAGCACAGGGACAGAGATTTTCGTGAGTTGTTAAAGAAAGTTGATGCACCGCGTTTTTGTAAACGAATGATTAATGAAGAGAAGGAAAAAAAGATTTATAAGTATGAATGTATGGAGTGTTTACTTCAATATGTAAGAAGGCGTCAAATAAATACAAAAAGATATGTCTGCGGAAAGTGTAAAGGGAAACTCAAACCGATATCGAAAACATCTTGACAGTAAAAACGCAATCCAGTATATTATAAACATGTCACGTTTGAACAAGATGTTGTTAAAAACTTCTTGACTTACAGAAAGAATTTTTATAAGATACAAATTGTCTTCATTATTCCGCAGTAGCTCAGTGGTAGAGCTATCGGCTGTTAACCGATCGGTCGTAGGTTCGAGTCCTACCTGCGGAGCCATACAGAGAAGTACCCAAGTGGCTCAAGGGGCTCCCCTGCTAAGGGAGTAGATCGCTAACGCGGTGCGAGGGTTCGAATCCCTTCTTCTCTGCCATACATATTGGCCCGTTGGTCAAGTGGTTAAGACACCGCCCTTTCACGGCGGTAACACGGGTTCGAATCCCGTACGGGTCACCACTTTGGAGGATTAGCTCAGCTGGGAGAGCACCTGCCTTACAAGCAGGGGGTCGGCGGTTCGATCCCGTCATCCTCCACCATATGAATTTTATATGAATAGTATTATCGCGGGGTGGAGCAGTACGGTAGCT
>NZ_JXIS01000068.1:0-34335 GCF_000836715.1 Bacillus sp. L_1B0_5
GTTTTTATGCGTTTTTGTAGGAGCAAATCCATCAGCTTTCCATTCATCAAACATAGTTTTATAAATGATAAAAGCATCTAAATAATTTTCGATTAATGGTTCTAATGAAGGTGTGAAATTGTCATCTTCAGTCAATAATTTTATGATTCTATTTCGTTCTTCATCCCTTGCAACATCTAGCATTTCCAACTTTTTCTTCTTTGACATTCGAGCCATTTTCACACCCCCCTTCATTTTTTAAAAATGGCGCAACTATTGATATGCCCCCTACGCTACCTATCCTCCCCAGAGAAGAATTTTTAACTTTTGATAGGGGGGCTTCCAAAATAACTCGGAAAAACTTTTTTCGGTTTATCTTCATTTTCTTCGATTGTATGACAAACTGGACAAAGTAACCTTAAGTTATTTTCTTCTAATTTAAGAGTTTGGTCTTCTTTGATTGGGATTACGTGATGAACATGAGCACGCCTACCAAAGACAAACTGTCCACATCGTTGACAACATCCCTTCTCTCTTTCATATACCTTTGACCTGACAAACTTCCATGCATCAGTTCGATAGAATGATTTGTTATCATGATGGTAGATGTTCTTCTTATCTTTCTTCTTCCTTGGCTTGTTACGCTTATGTTCTTCACAGTAACGTCCTTTGCTTATCTTGTTACGGCAGCCATTGAAGTCACAGTACTTCATGATAGCAATTCAATGATGTCTTCTTTCTTTTTAATATCAGAAGGGATTTCAATACCTAGCTCATCAGCATACTCACGTAACTCTTTTATTGTCTTATTACTCAAGATAAGTTCTGTACCTGCTTCACCAATTGCCAACGTATCTTTAGTCAAATACCCTCCTGTTGCAAATCCTTTATCAGCAATCATACTCTCAGGATTAACAGTTACTTCAAACCCTGGTTCTTCACCTGTAGGAACAAATAGACTCTTCTTCTTTTCATTATCCCAATACTCTGTACCTGATATTGTTTTTCTTGTTTCAGTAATCAATTAGATTCACACTCCTTATAATTATTTTCTTTCTTCCAAGTCTCGAACTCTTCTTTAGCAAGACCCAAGCCTTTATCTAACCAGTGCAACTGTATCTTGTTTTGTTCCACAATCTCAGAGCTAGTTTTAATTGTTACTACAATCTGTTCTCTTCTAGCCTCTTGTTCTTTAATCCACGCATCCATTTGCTTTACATATATCTCATCTGGACTCATGTACTTAACACCATCCTTTTTAAATGCAACACGTTTGCGCTTATCTTTACCTAGATAACCTCAAGAACTCTCTCATGCCATCTACAACTTCTTTATCGTTTTCAATAAGCTTACCTTTGACATAGATATCTCCATTACTTTTCAAAGATACAATCTCTTGTTCACCAACTTTTAAAATGATACTGTCATGTGAAGTATCTCTTGCCAACTTATTTAAATCTCCATTATGAAATATAAGACTCATCTCTACACCACCTATGTAATTTTTGCATAATAAAAAGCCGCAACCATTTCGGTGCGACTTAATAACAAATGTATTTATTTAACAAACTATTTTACCTTTAATACAGAATATATTTCTAATATTAAATCATAAAACTTACGACCCCAATGTTCATTAGTATCTTTTTCATTGGAAAGTATAATAGGCTCTTCATTGTTAATATAAACTATCAATTCCGCTGTACGTTTCTCCGGATTCAATTTTAACAATTCCACTTTATTAATTTCCTTTAATGATAAAGTTTGTACATGAACATCACCTTGCTCATCAATATTACAAATAGAAATATATCTTTCTGAGATAAATAAAAATTCAACGTCTTCTTCCTCAAGAAATATATTCTGTGGGTAAAAAACATGACCTTTATCTAGAGTTTGTAAAATACCACTCTCACTCAAAGTTTCAATAAGGTTATAAACCTTTCTATAATATCCATTTGAATATCTCTCTGTAGAAGACCAACCCTTTAATTTTTCTAATGTCATTTCACTCATATATAACACCACCTTTCCAATACTATTATTTCGACAAAATAATCACTATTACCTTTTACAAAATCGAAATATATTGTACAAAGTGATCTACATAAAAAAGAGCAACCGTGCACCAGTTGCCCTTTCATCAATTCTTTATGTTATTACTATAAACTCTTTTTGCAATAGTTAACATGAACTGAAGTGAACTTAACATTTTGTTAACTTAACTTCTGTGCATATTCAATCATACGCTTTATTTGCGCGTGTTTATTATAGATATAGCGCGGACTATAGTGTAACTCTTCAGCAAGCTTTTCCAATGTTTTGCCCTCCACATACTTACCATACATGATCTTGTGTTCCAAACCATGGAATGTACTAATTACCTTTTTGAAATCAAACATGTCATTCATTTTTAAAGCTAATTCATGTTCACGAGTAGCAATACGATCTTCTAGTTTCGCTCCTTCTGATTCAGCTGTTAAACGTACTTCCCACAAATCACCACCAGCCCAGCGTTTTAATTCTCGTTTACTTCTATATAAGTCATTTTCCAAATAAATGATTTCATCCTCTAATTTTTGATAATCCTTTAGCCACTCTAACATTATGTGTGCCACCTCACTTATTTTAAGATGCCAGCTTGCACAAAAATATTTCTCCATGCATTTGTAACTCTCTCCTTATCCATTGCTCTTGCACGTCGGTCAATGGCTTTTTTTATCTTCTTTTTCTTTAAGTTAGCCACATCAACACTTCCTTCTCTCTATTTTTTAATCGAATCTTATTAAACGCTATTTATAGCCTGAACGAGCCGTTTTAGTACTTCCTAGACTTATTGTATTCTCAATCAAAAACAAGCCCTTTCTTACGTGATTTTAGCACCCCATTCATTCGAACTGTTGTTCTTTGACTAGCACCTCACGCAAGTCATTAATCGTTATATCCTTCTCAATTAAATCATCCTCTTGTACATGGCAATTACGAACTTTTTCAACTGCTTTTTCCATTGTTTCTGCTTCAACAACTGCTTCATACATTTTCATTTGAGTAAAGGTAATATTGAATGTTTTCATTTCGTTCTCCTTTTCTATTCAAATATCTATTTTGTTTGGCTTTTCGACTGTTCAAATGCCTGTTTCTCACACTCTATACACGCTACAATGTCACCAGACTCATCAAATTGATAAATAGACTTTTCTTCAATATCCTTATTTAAAAAGCAAATGTCACAATTGAATTGCTGTTTCTTATCCACTAATTTGTCATTGATTTTCTTAGTTAGTTTTACAGTTCCAATTTCTTCATACGGTTCAACGGAATACCCTTTCTCTTGTAACATTTTCGCAACATCTTGCATATCTTTCCATGCTTCTGTACCTTGGCAAAATTTAATAGTGATTGTATTCATTTTCTATTCTCCTTTCAATATCCCGTGTGATATACGAATAATCTTTTTTACATTACACATACTATTTACGAGTCAGCTACACTCTTTCAAAACGGAGCTTTACCCCTCCGAACTGTTTAGGCACTTGGCAGGTGATTTGGTCAATTACCTGCCATTCCGATTAAAATAATGCTTTTGTTTATTTATGGCTTGTCTGCAACTTAATATCTGGAATAATTTCTTCAGGTCTAAACAGTACTTTGTAATGGTATGCATCTTCATACTTAGCGTCTGTTTGTTCAATAAAGTAACTTACATTATCGCTTAATCCAAGGTAATGCTTCTTATATTTACCGTCACCAGTCTTACAAGTTACAGTTATCTTCTTCCCATCACCAGCGTCTAAAGCGCATAACCCTTCAATACTTAAAAGGTATTTATCAGTTATACCATTGAAGAACACTACTCTTCGTTGAACCTCAAACGAATCAGCTGATTTAGATAAATTATGTGAAACTGTATCCGCTTCTGTACCACAACCAGCTAAACCCGTTACCGCCATAATAGACATTAAACCTGCAATTATTTTCTTTTTCATTTTCTATTCCCCGTTTCTTATAAAATTCAAATTGTATTACATTAAAAGAAGACACGTGGTCCATACATACTCCCTTTGTTTCAATCAATCCTGTAGACCCCCATCTTTACCAAACTGAGCAGCATTTTTATTGATTTTTGTTAGGATACGGCTAATTTGAACTTGGCTACACCCTACTTCATTTGCAATGTTTTGTTGTGTCCTGTTCTGTAGACTCATATCTAATACGATGTGTTCTTTATGTGATAATTGAGATTTAAATGACTGTATCACCATTCTATTAATCGATACATCCTCGACGTTTTCGGCTTTTTTATCCTCTAGCATGCTTTCCAAGGTTAATTCTTCATTCCCGTTAGACTGGTGTACAACTTTATTCAAGGACTGTGTACCTGGTTGATAATGTAATGCGTTGCTTACTACGGATATATCTTCATTTAGGATACTTGCTATTTCTTCTGGAATTTCATCTTCTAGGTTTTGTCTCAGAATTTTCCCCTTTATACTGTATACACTCCGTTGCACTTTCACCTTTTGATGATCTCGAATGGCTCGACCAATTTCACCTATAATTTTAGGAACAGCATACGTTGAAAATTTACAACCATACTCAAGATCAAAATTATCCCTTGCTTTAATAAGACCTATCATCCCAAATTGAGTTAAATCCTCTATATCTAAGCCTGTATCATGTTCTATACTCTTCATTTTTTTCGCATATCGTTTCCAAACACAATGATGAACAAGCCTTCCATACTTCTTCATAAATTCAGTGTCTGACATTTCTCTAACGTTAACTCCAGCTTTTACTTGGTCTCTTTCTTTAGTCATTTTTTGGGTTCTCCTTTTTCAAAGTTAGGAAAGTGTTTTTCTTGTAACCTTGCAAAAGCTACCGAAAGTTCTTCTTTAGCTGAATGTTTATTGTCTTCTAACACTTTTTTAAAATCATCCAAAAAATCCCGTACTCTTTCATCAGTTTTCGCTTTAACTATTAATTTCCACAGCAACTCTTTAATACCATCAAGTATTTCTCCACTCTTATTATTTGCCATTACCTCGCACTCCCTGCCGTAATTGGAATCTTATAACACCCTTCTCTTAACCGGTCTAAAATACGTCCACCTTGCAAATGGCCCAGACGTTCCTGTAGTTCCTCATCACTACAGTTACTTGTAATAATCATTCGTCTCCAAGTACTGTATCGATAATCAACAATCGTATATAAAAACTCTGCTGCAAACTCTGAAGGCTTTTCTGCCCCTAAATCATCTAGTACTAATACATCGCACTTCATGAGTAATGCCATAATTTCCGCTTTGCTTTCCTTATCACTGCTAAATGTAGAGCGTATCCTATCTAACAGTTGTGTCACGTTATATACAATTACTTTAGGACCCATACTCTCTAAAGTGTGTTTAATTGAATAACAAAGTCTTGTTTTTCCAGATCCGAATCCACCTTGTAAAAACAACCCTTTTTCTTTCTTTTTTGAGATATTTTCAATGAAATATCTTGCACCTTTAACTGCCTTCTCAACACCCGTTCTCATTTCAAAATTTTCAAGGCTAGCATCAATATATCTTTCTGGTGTTGGCATTAAATATCGATTTTGTTCTCCTTGTTGCATTCTCTTTTGTGCTGCCTCTACAACATCCTGATATCTAATCTCATCTTGTTCCGCGGATGGTTTCCTCAAGCATTTCGGGCATACTGGTTGCACTTTTCCCGTCGAATTAACGCCTGGTACTTTTGCGCCTTTTAAATGTTTTAATAAGTAGATAGGCAACTGCATCATTGGAACGAATATTTTACAAGTTTTACACCATGCACCTTCTTCAAGTGACATAGTCTTCATTAATTCCTCTACACTGACTGAGTTTCTCACTTCTCGATCACTACTGAACACTTTTTGAAAAAGCTCTTCTCTCCCCATTTAGCACACCCCTAGAATGGCAAATCATCTTGTTCCGCTGCTTCTTGTTGGAAATGTTTCAACCGTTCCTCAGCAGACATTTCCGAATGTTGCTTTGTTTTTGGCTTGCTATTTAAGTAGCTTTCAAACTTTGTTCCAAATAGTGTTTCTGGTCTTAAATATTCATCCCATTTTGCATCTCCAAACCAATGAGATTTCTTTATGTCAATTACTTTCTTGAACTGTTCAACTTTATAGCCTTCAGCTAGTCTTGCTTTTATTAATGTTTGAGTCTTCTTAGTTGAGGTCCGATAATTCTTTTTACATGTGGAGTTGAGATAGTTTACTATCTCGACTATATATTCTGTAATCTCTGTAGATAGTCTCTGTGTATTCTCTGGTATTGGTTTACTCAAGTTGGGTACTTCCATCTGCTCAACTTGGTCACATCGTCTACCCAACTTGGGTACATCGTTTGTGCATTCGAGCAAACGAAGTTTTTCATAATCAATGGCGTACCACTTGGTTTTATCGAATTTCGCTTTATTATAATTACCTATTAATAAAATCTTTGTATCTTCTAAATTTTTCAACACACGCCTAATTGTATTTTCACTCCAAAAAGGAAACTGTTTTGACCATTGTGCAGCACTGTTATATATCCAACGTCTTTCATCATAAAAATGGTTAGAACGATTTAACCAATAATGTATCTGTTGTAAAAAGACCGCTTCATTTAATCCAATACTCTTCGCTAATGATGGGAGAACTAGTAAAGGTTCTTCATTTATGATTAACTTGCTCATATAAACACCTCTTATATTTAAGGGGCATAATCATGCCCCTCTTTTCATAAACTGGACATGTATGTTATATTTCTAATAAGTATTTTTTTAAGTATTTTTATTTAGTAACTTGTTGGCGCAAGTTACTTTTTTTGTCTATAATCCTTCGTAATATTGATCATTGGACTGGCTTTAAATATCTTGGTCTAGGTTTCTGAACTTCTTGAGTTTCTCCAGTACGATTATTTATTAACTTTTGTTTCCCTTTCTGGCCAGATTGCAGCGTATAAGTATCAAGTCCTTTACCTTCAAAAAACTCTTCCGCTAAAGACTTTTCTCCTTCAATGCGTCTGATTCTGCTTATAATTGTCATTGAACTAACCGCAAAACATGTGATATCCCAATTGTCGTAATCGTATAGAAACTCTAAGATATTTTCTCCTATAAGAGTATCCATCCCGATTTCTTTAGCGCGATTCATAGTAAAGAAATAATCTTTCTCTTCCCATTTGTCTCCGTCATAGGATTTTGTTATAGGAAACATATTTATAAATTCTCTTGGAGTTACCTTTTTCATCAATTCTTGTAAGTAACCTATTAATTGCAGCTTGTCTTTTAAGTATTCATAACTTGATACATCGCTTTTGGTATATCTAATGAATCTCACACCCGAAAAAATCGTTTTTTTACATGAGTCTTGATGGAATGTCCCTGTGCTTTTTACCCTTTGTAGCAACTCACGTAGATTTTTAGCAAACATCTGATAATATATCTCTCCGTAATCTGGTTCTGATTTTGTGATCCCATCAACTACTTGTAAATTATCCATTAATTTTTACCCCTTTCGTTCCAACGCTAATTCATTGCTAAAAATACTCTTTATCACATCCAAATACGTGTTATAATTCCGTAGTCTCATTAAAGAAAAATATGTGAGAGCCTCTTTAAATGCCATCCACCAATTAAGTTCGTATATGTTATAAAAAGTTTCTGCATCCATACGAATTGCATCTGAGAATAACGTAAGAGAATTTACTTTCTTTTTAGCTGCTAAAATTTGTAGCCTTTCCCAAGTTTCTAAAGATTCTTTTCTTTCCTGATCTACCACCACTTGCAAAACTAACCACTCGAATCCATTAATCCCTTGCACAAGTTTCTCTTCAATAATTTCTTGCTCCATTAGTAAGGTTGCGAACATCGGTTCAATTTCCATATAGTACCTCCTCGTTTTCAATTCTTATTACATTTCTGTAAAATCCATTTGCGCATTTACAAAAGATATTTCCTCACTCAATACAATTGGAAGTGTATATTCTTCAACTATTTTCACTGCTACATTTAAGTGGCAACGCTTAATTGCTTTATGACTTTTCACTCCGAATTCACGGTATAGTTGATTGTAGATATCACGATAAACTTTTCCTCTTAATCCGCGATCTCGATAGGCATTAGACTGTTTTCCGCCTAGTAATACTATTCCTTGACGTTTTACGGCATTAGAAATTTCATCAGATTCAATTGCGAATAACGGTGTATTATCTTTTAAGTCTTGTACATCTGACTTTATCTCTTCAATTGTTTGTTGCTGACCTTCTAATGCTCGGAATGTAAGTTTTAATACATCCATTGGATCAGTAGGAAGCCGTTGTTGCTCTCGTGCATTGAAATAGGTTTCTTCTAAGAAATCGAATTGTTCCCACGCTTTGTCTGTATCGAGAATCTTGCAATGCCTATTCGCCCCTCGTTCTGTCCACAAATATAATTGGTTTACATTGTTTGGCACGAGCTGAATATTATTCAGGTCGCGTTTAAAGGAACGTAATTCTTCACCTTCTAAGAAAAAATAATGTTTGCCTTCAACGAACTTTGATTTATGATTACTGAAATTTTTTTGCACATTATTAACATCCGTTTGATAAATAAATGCTAATTGCTTTGTCGTTAAAATTCTTTCATTGTTGAACTCTAGTACTGTTAATTGATCCATTTTATTCCCTCCTAAACTTATAAACTTGGAATTACACGAGTTGTGTTAGTATAACGGTGTACTAAATGCAGCTCTCCACCAGCTTTCTTGAAAACCAACCAATTATTAGGATTTAAACTATATAATTTAAGATGCATTTTTTCACGTTTAGTCAATTTCTTTCCGTTTTTCATTCTTTACTCTCCTTTCAGGCTTGTCCAATATATACCCTCACTTCATTAAGCTATTGCTCAATGAAGTTTAAACATTAACTGGCTGCACTGTTTCGTTTAGCTCCTAATTCCTTTTTAACAACTTTTACTTCAACCCCATAAAACGACTCATATGCTTCTTTAAACACTTCTTCGATATTTTTTTCGCCATAAGTTTCCTTGATGATAAACCCTTTATAATTAATTTCTGACATGGCCCTCTCACCCCTATATTCCCTAAGGGAATATTGTTGTTAAAAAAAATCGACTTGCTCTTCAAACAAATCAACTACGTTTCCTTTTAATGCATGCGCCATTCTGGATGCTAAGTTATATGATATTTTCTTTTTATAATTATGATTGTTAATTAGCTTATAACAGTAGCTGCAGGATATTTCTAATTCATCGGCTAACTCTTGATACTTATATCCAGATTTTTTGAATGCTGCTTTTAATTTTGTCTCGTCCTTAATCACTTTCATGTAATAACTCCTTTCTGTATCGTTGTAAATCACCTTAACATTCCCTAAGGGAAAGTTCAAGATATATTTTCACTCGTATTTTAAATTATTCTTAGAAATAGCTCGGATTGATTTTCCCCTTAGGAAATATTATAATAATCCTAACAAACCACTTATGAGGTGATTATTGTGGAATTTAAAGATCGGTTACGTCAATTAAGAAAAGAACGAAATTTAACACAACATGATCTTGGACAAGCTATCGGTGTTACTGCAGGTAGTGTTTCTAAGTTTGAAACTGGATTTAAACCTGCATCTAGAGAAACTGTTGAACGTGCAGCTGATTTTCTCGGTGTACCTGTTGATTATCTCTTAGGACGATCTGACTCTCGTGAATTAGATGCTGATATGAATCGAAAGTACTTGAGCATAAAAAACCGTTTAGAACAACTACCTGAGGAACATCAAGAAATTGTCTTACAAAACATGCTAACAATGATGGAAAGTCTAGAAAAATTAAAGAGTACTTCAAAATAGTGATGTAGTGTTACTCATCGCTATTTTTTATTTTTTGTTCGATATTAAATGCAACTTCGATGAATTGATTAAACTCAGACTCACTATTTGAACGTGAGTCTACACATTTTAAAAACGACTTTAAAATACTTTCTTTTTTCATTCCCATCCCCCTCACCTGCTATAATCCAATTATAACCTTTCCTCTAGGGAAAATTCAGAAAGTAAATCACTTTTATTTTTTTCATTTTAGTTTACCAATAAAAAAAGAGCGGTTTTAATCCACTCTTTAAAATATCCTTATCCACCAGGTTTAATTTCAACCATTTGCATTTTTTTATCTATCTGCATATTTCCATTATACGACAACCCCACCGTTAGCACCGTTAATAATGTACAAACTGTTAATACTAATTTCTTCAATATCAACAACCCCTTTTTGTTTTTCATTCCCCAAATTAACCATCGATTGAGTCAACAAAGATTTATCCCCTCTATTACACAATTCTTTTGCTACTATCGCTGAAAATAGATAATTAGCTTGGTAGAAGTATTGATAAAACAAATCATATAAACATTCGATTTCATTGGAAGAACATGCTATGAAATAATTTAAAAAGTCCTTGTCTCCTCTTTCTCTTATTATATCTTGGAGAGCTTTAATTGACAATTCACATGTTGGGTTTTTTTGGTACAACAATAACCTATTGTCGGCGTCTTCGTCTAGTTTTACCCCTAAATAGATTTTAGCAACATCTAGATTATATCTAGCCTCTTGTTCAATATCTGCATCACCAATTTCCTTACTTAATAAATAACTCTTTTTTAAATTGACCAAACATTGTTCTTTATTTTCTAATACATTTGACATACCTAATATGTAATATGCGTCTGAGATTGTTTTTGTACAAACATTAGCATGAATTAAGAATTGAGCATAATTCCTAGCTAAATCTACATTATTCTTTTGTAGGAAAATCGGTGCGAACAATTCAGCAATACGATAATTGTAACATTCTTTAATGAAGGATTTTCTTTCTCCTTCAATTTGGTTCACTAGTGATTCAATCACTTCTGCAGTTTCCAACATTATATTGAATTTTTTCAGATGGTAATATTCATAGCATTCCATGATTTTTGTTAATATTTCTAAAACCTTATCTTTAGTAGCGCCAATCTTCTTTAATTCCTTTGTTATTTCTGAGCCCTTAATTATATTCTTAATATATTTAAACAAAATTGTATACACTTCAACATATTCTCGTATTGTTCCAGTTTCTTCGCTATGCTTTTGTATTAATTGTTCCAATAAGGTTGTATTACGAGTTAGACACGCATATTCAAAACTTTGTTTTATAGACTCTGTGGTATCTAATTCTAAACACCACTCGGACATAGTTTGGTGTGCTTTTTTCCCTTCAACGCTTAAAATATGTGCTAGCTTCAATAATTGAGAAAATCCAATTGTTCCTTGTCTTTTGAATTTTGACATGTATTGTTTTGAAACACCAATTTTACAAGCTACACTAGTAGCTGTTAAGTCATCCCTATCTTCAATCATCCTCATAATTTTTTCATGAAATTTCAAGTGACTATCCCCCTTCATTTCAATACGCAACACTTTTCCATTATATTTACAGAATATTTTATCATATTAATAAGAGCGTGTGTTCTGCAAATCGAGAATCTCATGTTGAGAAAATATTGTTTACTAAGAATGTTCAATTCCTCAGAAATATTTTTTGAATATATATTGGTAATTAGGTACCGTAACAAATACGACGGTTACTCCAATTATTGATGCTACTCTTTCTATAAATAAAAATGTCAATTCAACATTCGCTACTATTGGAGATACACTTACTTTCACTTATATCATTACGAATTCCGGTAATACTACCGCAAACAATGTTATTTTTACAGATGTAATTCCAAATGGTACAACGTTTATTCCAAATAGTTTTACGGTAAATGGAACAACTATTCCTAATGCAAATCCACAAAATGGTATCAATATTGGCAACATAAATTCAAATGCATCCGTTATACTCAGTTTTCAAGTAAACATTACAACGATTCCAAATCCTAATCCAATCCCTAACAAATCATCGCTTCAATATAGCTTTATTGTAGATATAAATGAACCGCCAGTTTCACGAACAGTTAAATCTAATAAAACTTTTACACAAGTAAATACTGCTTCTGTTATCGCAACAAAAACTGCAAGCAGTGCTTTTGCTGCTGTTGGAGATACAATTACGTATACAACTACCCTCACCAATAGCGGAAATACTACCGCAAACACACCTGTTTTTATCGATATATTACCACCTGAACTTTCATTCGTTCCTGATAGCGTACAAATTAATACCATCCCACAACTTGGATTTAGACCAGATAGCGGGATCTCTTTAGACTCAATTCCAGTTGGAGGAACGACAACAATTAGCTTTCAAGCTATCGTTGGCTCAATACCAGCTACCAATCCAACTTTGAACCAATCTAGCACAACATACTTGATCATTGTTGATCCTACCCAGCCGCCTGTGACAGAAACAGCTACAAGTAATCCAACTTTAGTTCAAATTAACGAAGCGATTATTCAAGCAACGAAAAGTGTGGATCGACTATTTTCTGACGTAGCACCTGGAAATTCATTTTTAACGTATACTGTTTTATTGGATAATATAGGAAACACAACTGCTACGAATATCATTTTTACAGATCCAATTCCAAATAATACAGTGTTTATAGAGGATAGCGTTCGAGTTGGCGGGGTTTTATTACCTGGGGTAAATCCAGCGAATGGGATACCAATTGGGGATATTATTGCAGGAGATTTTATAAACGTTACCTTCCGTGTGCAAGTAGTTAGCATTCCAAATCCAATTTTCACAATTGGACCTGGGGGTCCAAACTCACCTGTTGTAAACGGAGCTTCTATTGATTATCAATTTATGACAGGACCTAATTTACCACTCGTTTCAAGAAATACGACATCTAATCCCGTTTCGACACAAATAAATTCTGGGGAAATTGTGGCAATCAAATCTGTAGATAAAACTTTCGCAACAATTGGCGATACAATTTCTTATACGATTACATTAAGTAACCCTGGAAATGTCACTTCACAAAATATAATTTTCACAGATATTTTACCTGACGGAACAACATTTATTTCCGGAGCTCTTACAAACGATTCTGGTACACAGCAAATCGGAAATCCAGCTAACGGGATTCAGATTGGAAATATAAACCCAAGTGGAACGGCCGTGATTACTCTCAACGTACTTGTTACAAACATTCCAAGTATAAATCCAATTTCTAATTCTAGTTCTGTACAATTTGCACATGTGGTCGATCCTAGCCAACCTGCCGTATCACAAACGAATGTATCTAATGCGGTTTCGACAACTATTAATAGTGCAATTTTAACAACCCAAAAAAGTGCTGATAAATCTATAGTTTCAGTTGGAGATACGATTACGTATACAACTACTATTACCAATACAGGAAATACAGCCGCAACGAATATTACTTTCACTAGCGCTATTCCAGCTAGCACTACCTTTATACCAAATTCAGTCACAATCAATGGTGTTCAGCAGTCTGGTGCGCAACCAGCACTTGGAGTAAACATACCAAATATCGCTCCTGGTGAAACAGTAACTGTTACTTTCCAAGTAAATGTTATTTCTGTTCCCCCTTCCAGTTCAATTATGGGTAATGACACAATTTTATATTCTTATACTGTTGATCCTAACAGCGCTCCTGCTACTACCTCTACTTCAACGAATATTGCTACAAACCCTGTATTAGATGCTATGATAACGATGGTAAAATCGGTCGATCAAACGCTTGTAACACTAGGCGATACCATTACCTATACGACAATTTTAACGAATAGCGGTAATACAAATGCAACGAATATTACTTTCACTGATCTTATACCAGATGGCACAACATTTATTACTGACAGCGTTACAATAAATGGAATCACACAAATTGGATTGAATCCTAATACAGGCATAACGATTGGATCAATTGCCCCTAACAGCTCAATATCTATAGCATTTCAAGTGACCGCTACTTCTACCCCTGTTCAAAATCCTATTGCCAATTCCGCTACTGCTTCTTACACATTTATCGCTGATCCAAATGCACCGATTGTTTCAAGAAATGTTACTTCAAACACAACGTTTACTACAATTAATACTGCTACCATTCTTTCATCGAAACAAGTTGATAAAGCTTTTAGCCACATCGGAGATACACTCACTTATACTGTCACTTTAACAAACAATGGAAATTCCTCCGCACAAAATGTTATTTTCACAGATGCTATGCCGAGCGGAACTACATTTATTACAAATTCATTTTCTATTAATGGAATTCCTCAAAGTGGTGCGGATCCAACAAACGGTGTAAATATTGGGCCAATAACAGCTGGGGCTACAATAACTGTTTCATTCCAAGTAAATGTGACCTCATTACCAACCCAAAACCCAATTGTAAATTTCTCATCAACATCATACCAATTAGTCTCACCACCTGATGCAGAAACTTCAATTAGTAATCCTGTTTCAACACAAATTAAAGAAGCAATATTATCTATGACGAAAAATGAAAGTGTATCCTTTGCAGATATCGGGCAAACTGCTTTTTATACTACTTCCATTACCAATATAGGCAATACCGATGCAACTAATATAGTATTCACAGATGCATTACCAAGTGGACTCACATTTGTTCCTAACACATTAACGGTCGATGGCGTTTTACAACCAAATGCGAATCCAAATACAGGCGTATTACTTGCAACACTTCCACCAAATGAAATATATAGTATCGTCTTTCAAGTTACGGTGAACAGCATCCCACCTATTAATCCTGCACCAAATACAGCAGCAACGACGTATGAGTTTACTGTTGATCCTGTTAATCCTCCCATTTCAAGTACAGCTACTTCCAACACTACACTTCTTCAAATAAACAACGCAACTATTATTAGCACAAAAACAGCAGATCTTACTTTCGCGGATATTGGTAATACAATAACATTTACACTTAACCTCCCTAATACCGGGAATACGGCTGCAACTGATGTAACTATTATCGATATTCTTGATAGTAATTTAAGTTTCGTTCCAAATAGTTTCACAGTTAATGGGCAAACCATTCCAAACGCTGATTTATCTACTGGTGTAAATATTGGTTCCATTAACGGCGGTAATGCAGCAATCGTCACATTCCAAGCAACTGTTACCACACTTCCTACACTTAATCCTATTTCTAATTCTGCTTCTATCACATATCATTATGTCGTTGATCCTAGCCAACCATCTATTACAACGTCCAATCAATCTAATACAACGACCACACAAATTAATAGTGCTATTCTTACTGCACAAAAAAATTCAAATGTATCTACGGTAGATATCGGGCAGGATATTACCTACACCGTTACAATTACAAATAGCGGCAATGTTAGTGCAACAAATGTTATTTTTACCGACCTTATTCCAGACGGAACTTCATTTGAACCGAATAGTTTTACACTGAACGGAACTAGCATCCCAAATGCAAATATCATTACAGGCATTCCAATTGGTGATATCGCGCCAAACCAGTCTGTAATCGTAGCATTTCACATTAATGCCAATGAAATTCCACCTATAAATCCAATTACTAATCAAGCTAGCGTTAGCTTCCAGCATATCGTTAATCCAGCTAATCCTCCAGTTTCAAAAAACATTGCTTCTAATAGCGTTTCAACACAAATTGAAAGTGCAATTTTAAACACTACTAAAATAGGAGATAAAACATTTGCAACGATCGGTGATACGATTACGTATACAACAACGATTACGAACACAGGAAATATTCCAGCTAACAATGTTGTATTCTCAGACCCTATACCATCGTGGACACAATTTGTTGTAGGATCAGTTGTTGTTGATGGAACTTCATTACCATCCGCTTCTATCATTGACGGCGTTGGCATAAATACAATAACTCCAAATCAAATCGTAACAATCGTATTCCAAGTTCAAATTGTAAGCAATCCAACAACGCTCACACCTGAACTCCAAAACTTAGGATTTGTTAACTTCCAATATAACGTAGGCAATGCATTACAGGCTCAACCTGGCAATGTGGAAACGAACGTCTTCGTTACCTCTATTAATTCAGCAATACTTTCAGCTGTAAAAACTGCTAATACAGCCTTTGCAAATATTGGAGATACGATCACTTATACAGTTTTGATTCAAAATAGCGGCAATACAAATGCAACGAATGTAAATTTCTCAGACATGGTTCCAGCAGGTACGACCTTTGTTGAAAATAGTTTTGCTGTAAATGGAAGTACCATTCCAGGCGCAAATCCAAATAATGGAGTTAATGTCGGAACAGTTAGCGCAGGTAGTTCCTTAACCGTTACTTTCCAAGTCATAGTTACATCAACTCCACCTTCAAATCCGATTACAAACGTAGCATCTATTCAATACGCATTCATCGTTGATCCGGCCTCTCCTCCTGTTACAGGCACGATAAATTCTAATAGCGCTTCAACACAAATTAATAACGCAACTGTTACAACTGTTTTACAAGCAAATCGAACAATCGTATCTATTGGAGATGTAATTACGTATACAGCAACATTAACGAATACTGGAAACTTCCCTGCAAACTCTGTATTACTCATTAACGGAGTTCCTGAAGGAGCATTATTTGTTCCAAATAGTGTTACGCTCAACGGGATTTCACTTCCAGATGCAAGTCCAACTCTTGGTATTCCAGTTGGTATTATCGCACCAGGTGATTCCGCTACTATTACGTTCCAATTTCTTGCAAGTTCTATCCCGCCGCAAGGAGCGATTATAAATCAAGCACTTACAAGTTACACGTATATTGTCGATCCAAGTCAACCTCCTGTTACAGCAACATCCTCGTCTAATACAGTTAATACAGCTGTTGTTGATGCATCGTTATCCGCAATTAAAAGTACAGATTCTCTCGTACAATCTACTGACGGTACAATCACTTACACAGTAGTCGTTCAAAACAACGGAAATACTACTGCAAATACAGTTACTTTAACAGATTTGGTCCCAGAAGGAACTGCATTTATTCCGAATAGCGTAACTATTAATAGTGTTTCCGTTCCAGGTGCCGACCCTAACGTAGGAATACCAGTAAACCCCATCACACCGTCAGAAATCGTCACTGTAACATTCCAGGTTATCGTTCAATCTATTCCAAGCGTGAACCCAATTTCTAATACAGCCCGTATTGACTATACTTTTATCGCCGATCCAACTGCTCCTATCATCTCTCGAACAATTACTTCGAATCCAGCTTTCACACAAATTTCGGATGCGACTATCCTTTCTTTAAAAGGAGTCAATGCACAACAAGCAACAACAGGTGATATTTTGACTTACACAATAACACTAGAAAATACCGGAAATATTCCAGCTACGAATCTCATATTTTCAGATACTATCCCCCAAAATACTACATTCGTAGAAAATAGTTTTACACTTAACGGAACAACTATACTTGGTGCTAATCCAAATGTAGGTGTTACTTTACCTACCCTAGCAGCAAACGCTACTCATCTTATTTCATTCCAAATTCTTATTAACGATTCACTCTCGCAAGAATCGATTACAAATCAATCCAATACAACATATACAATCCAACCAGACCCAGGGCAACCGCCTATTACTGAAACATCTACTAGTAATATCGTCATTACAAATTTCGTGCAAGCACAATTGACAATTACAAAAACATCCAATCCAACAACTGTAGATATCGGTGGAACTATACTTTATATTTCTGAAGTGAAAAATATCGGTAATGTTGACGCAATAAATATTAATTTCACAGATTCTATTCCAGCTGGGACTACATTCGTTCTCGATAGTGTCACAATTAACGGTGTCCTTCAGCCAGGTGTAAATCCAGAAAACGGAATACCGATTGGAACAATTCCAGCAAACAGTTCCAAAACGATACTATTTCAAGTGCAAACAAATAATCCACCTACTGAAACCGAAATTGTAAATCAATCTTCAGCAACTTACCAATATGTAAGTATCCCTACAGCCCCACCAGTAAATCGCTCTGCAAATTCTAACATTGTTACAACATCACTTCAAAACGCAAATATTATTTCTGTTAAAAGCGCGGATGTAACTTTCGTATCAATCGGGCAAATTATTACCTACACAAATACACTACAAAATATAGGAACCGTTCCAGCTAACAATACCGTGTTCATTGATAACATTCCGGAAGGTACTATATTCATTGAAGATAGCTTAGCAATAAATAATGTCATCCAGCCTGGTGCGAACCCAGAGAATGGCGTAACTCTCGGCACGATACAACCAGATGAAACAGTCACTCTTTCATTCCAAGTACAACTTACAAATATACCAGAGGGCAATACAGTCATTAATATTTCAGACACTTCGTACGAATACCAAATTGACCCTAGTTCTCCAATTATTCAGCGTAGATCGTTATCAAATGCAGTAAATACTGAAGTACGGACAGCAAATGTTAGCGCCATTAAATCCGCCAATAGATCCATTACACGTATCGGTCAAATCATCACATATACAGTCGCAGTTACAAACGCTGGTACAATACCTATTACAAATACGCTTCTACTTGACGCAATTGCTGCTGGTACCACATTCGTTCCAAATAGCATTCTTGTAGATGGCGTACCAAGACCTAACGAAAATCCAATTACCGGTATCAATCTTGATATAATTCTTCCAAATAATACGATTATTGTTACGTTCCAAGTAAGCGTAGTCTCTATACCGCCACAAAATAACATTAATAATATCGCCGTCATTCACTATGAGTATCGACCAGACCCAAGCGCACCACCAATTTCAGAAACAACCTCTTCCAATAGTACAAATATACAATTTATTGATGCTATTCTTATTGCTACAAAATCCGCTAATACTGTATTAGCTAACATTGATGAAACCATTGAATATACAGTATTCATTCAAAATAATGGATCGACTACAACTAACTCCATCTTTTTTACAGATACTATAGCGGATGGAACAGTATTTATTCCAGGAAGTGTAATAGTTAACAATACTGTACTTCCTGCAGCAGATCCGAATATCGGCTTTTCCATTCCTAATGTTGCAGCAGATCAAATGACTACAATAACATTCCAAGTTTCCGTTACGAATTTACCTGCTGTAAATCCAACACCTAATACTGCAAACATCGTCTACGACTTTATTTTCAATCCTGACTTTGCACCAATTCAAAAATCTACGACTTCCAATACTACTTTCGTTCAAATTAATGATGCTGATATCGTTTCACTTAAAACGGTTGATCTGACCTCTGTAACAATTGGTGACATTTTAACTTATACAACAACTTTAACGAATACAGGGAATACGGATGCCACTGCTGTTGTATTTACAGACAATATACCTGATGGAACAACCTTTATTGACGGTAGCGTTTTAGTAAATAACATTCCTCAGCTTAACGCCAACCCAAGTGCAGGTATACTTGTAGGAACGATTGCTCCTAACATTTCTATCCCAGTCACATTTTCTGTTACCGTCGTAGCTCTTCCTACTAGCGGCCATGTTCAAAATCAATCAACTTCTCGTTATACAATAAACGTGGAAGAACAAATATCGACTAGCAATATTACTTTCACTGAAGTTATTTCTGCTAATGTAATTGCGACAAAAACAACGCCTATCCAATATGCTGACTTACAAACTATCATCCCTTATACAATTTCCATCATAAATAACGGAAATATACAAGTCGAAAACATTATTGTTACAGATATCATCCCAGCAAATACGAGCTTTATAGAGAATAGTGTTATCGTGAACGGCAACGCTCGGCCAAATGACAACCCTCTTAACGGTATACAAATTGATAACATTCCGCCTAATACGACAGCAACTATTCTATTCCAAGTACGAGTTACTTCGATTCCACAAACAAATCCAATCTCTAACACGAGTACAATTGAATATGAATACACGGTACCAGATCGACCACCTATTACCGAAACTATTATTTCATCAGCTGCCGCAACAGAAATTAATCACGCGAATTTGAATAGTAATAAAGCTGTTGACCTTCCATTTGCAACGGTTGGTGATACGTTAACGTATACGATTACACTAAATCAAACCGGTAATGTTGCAGTAAATGATGTAATCATTCAAGATATTATTCCTCAAGGTACTACGTTTATAGAAAATAGCGTCATTGTAAACGGAGAAACTCTTCCAGGAGTGAATCCAGTAAGCGGCATACCAATTGGTACTATAATTGTAGATGGAGATGCTATCGTTTCATTCCAAGTAACTGTGACTACTATTCCAACACCAAATGAACTAAACAACAACGCAATTACTACTTTTAACTATATAGTCAACCCAAATAACGTACCCGTTACAAATACGACTACAACAAATACCGTCACAACTACTGTCCAAAATGATAATGTCATTGCCATAAAATCTGTTGATGTAACGAATGCCTTACCTGCTCAAACTTTAACGTATACAATTACGATTATGAATAGCGGTAATGTAACGATTGAAGACCTTCTTGTTATAGACACCATACCAATAGATACGACTTTTGTTGCTGGTAGTGTTACGATTAACGGAATCAATCAGCCTAATGAGAATCCTGAAAATGGTATTACGTTAGGAAATCTTGCTCCTAATGACTCTGCTATTATTACGTTCCAAGTGACAATATCTTCTTCTACTCTTCAACCTACAATTAATAACGATGCTTCTGTTTCCTATACCGTTATCATTGATCCAACAAAACCACCTATTACAATTACAAAGCAAACAAATACCGTTACAACGACAGTCATTGATCCGATGGTTCGTATTGAAAAAACAACTGACAAATCTATTGTCGTTATAGGGGATATCATTACATTCACATTAGCGGTATTTAATCACTCCCCAATTCCGACAATCAGCACTTCTGTTATAGACACAATTCCAGCTGGTACAACATTTATAGAAAACAGCGTAACAATTAACGGTACTCCCGTTCCAAATGTTCGTCCAGACACTGGTATTAATATCGGCTCTTTACCTGCAGATTCAGTAGCAACTATAACATTCCAAGTTCTCGTAACTTCTATTCCTTCAAATAGTACAATTATAAATTCTGCAACAGTTACCGCTGCCTTTCAATTGACACCACAGGATCCAATTATTACTTTCATTGTTAATTCAAATATCGTTCGTATACCAGTTCAATTTATAACTACAACAGTCACGAAAAATGCTTCCGTCAGCTCAGCTTATTTAAATCAATATTTTGATTACACGGTGCGTATTACAAATACTTCCGAAATTTCACTCTCAAATATTTCTTTACAAGATACCATTCCAGCAGGTTTACAATTTATAAACGGCACTGTCTTTATTAACGGTGAACGCTCTCCACTAGCGAATCCGAATATCGGTTTCCTAGTTGCCACTAATTTAGAGCCAAACGAAACAATTATCGTGTTATTCACAGTACAAGTAATAAGTCCACCTGTTAATAATCAATTTAAAAATACGGCCAATATTTCGTTACAACTTCAAGTCTCGCCTACCGATCCACCAATTACAGTAACCGTTACAAGTAACGAAAACATCGTCACCTTTGTTCCAGAAAATCCAGATGAAACACTTCCAAATTTAAATTGCTTCTTTGACGGTGAACGCTTCATTCGCATTACTCCTCGAAATGTACGAAATTACCTTTGGACTTGGATTTGGTGGAAGTAATTTAAACAAAAAAAGAGATTGTAGTTTGGTTGAAACCAAATTACAATCTCTTTTTCATTACCTTTATCACACTACAATGGAACTCGTCCAAGGATATATAATTAAATATCATCTTAAGTTATCTTAGTCGTAATAAGTTGGCCAGCTTCATTAATAGTAACTTTCCATTTCACTCCACTAGCAGTCTTCATGATTATACCTTTACTTGCCTCTATTTCAATATCTCCAAACATTCTTCCACCAGTTGTCGCTAACCAAGCGTTCCCATTTTCCATAGAAGACCTTGCAAAAATACGATTAATTCGAAAACGCTTATGATCTTGAGAATACCCACTTAATGTAATTCTAACTTTATATAACTGACTCGCCTTCATATTCGATATAATTGTATCGCCAACATTTAATGGAACATCCAACGCAATAACCCAACTTCCAGTTGCACTTAATGCATATTCAATTTTAATTTTCTTTGGACTCTCTCCCCACCCAAAATACATTCCAAAACAATTTAACATTTGTATTGGTTTTTTCATAAAATCCAGTTCAATTACAACTGGATTACTATCTGGAACGTCAATATAGTTTACACTTTGTTCATCTATTAAATTAAAGCAATTTGTGAGATTCCCCCCGTACGGCACTTTCCCACTTACTTGCTTAACATTATATTTCTGCTGAGCATTTACTAAAATATCATCTTGGTTTCCTATTAAATGAGGTCTATTTAACGTCAACGGTAACTGAATTCGTAGGGATTCTTCATAAGTAGACTTACAAACATTGTATTGTCCTTTATCTACAATAGTTGTCGAAAGCAGATTTGAAAAAAGGTAGTTACGATGAGAATTAGAAGAAAATTCAATAACAATTTGTTCACTACTCATCCGGTACGTATCCCAAATCATACAATCAAATGTATTATACGCACCTGAGCAACGAATTACTTTTTTCGTTTGTTGTCTACATTGCACTTGAATATCATGAAACGTATTTCCTGAACTTTCATTTGGCAAATCACTATTTCCATCGACTTCAATCCCATACCCACACCCATCAATAAAAATAGATTGAAATACATTGGCGTTAATCCAACAAGGTGTATTGATATCATCTATATACTCTGTTTTCAAATATATTGCAGTTTGAAAGTTTTTAATTTGAATAAATTTAACTTGAAAGAAACTAATATAATCCCATGCCTTTTGACAATAAAAGTGTATAGCTTTTCCTTTATACGATGGAGTTGTATTTATTATATTTATATTTGATATAACAGATTGATTAGGTAGTTCGATTTGTTGTGAACCAGAGACATAAATGACAGCAGATTGAAACAATGAATTTATAACTTGAATAGTACCACCAACAATCGAAGCGTTACTTTGTAGCTCAAACGCATTAAAATCCCCATCAATTTGCAGCGTTACGGTAGGATCTAATTCTAATCTTACGTTTGATTTAATAACAATCGGCTTTACAATTTTGTACGTATTTACCCCTGTAATTCTAACCGTCGAAATTCGATTCGCTACACAATAATCAATAGCTTGCTGAATTGCTAATGAGCTATCATTTCCCGAGTTTGGAACTGCGCCAAAACAATCGATGTGAACGCTACCTTCTGGCGCACAATCTTCTTGGGAAGAAATATATTCTGACAAAATAAATTCACTCCTCATATTACCTTTTTTCATATAATATGTGAGTTCTCTCTTAAAAGTTTCTATAATAAAAAAAACAAACGACCTACCCGGTCATTTGTTTAACTCATATATATTTTTCGTTTCTTCTATCATTTTAGTTAACGAGAAATACCTCACTGCTTTCTCTCGTGCTTTCAATCTAATATCATTTACCCTTTCTTCATTCCCTTGTAGTTCTTCAAGTGCACTTGCGAATTCGGATTCGCAATATTCAGATATCAAAACACCTGATTCTCCATCTATTACCGCTTCATGTATTCCGCCAACATCTATTGAAACAATTGGTGTCCCTGTAGCCATCGCTTCAATTACTACCATTGGAAACACTTCACGAAAAGATAATAAAAGTAAGGCATCCATATTCCCAATAAACTCATGCGGCTCTGAAATATTCCCTAACATCTTTACACTCTGTTGCAATCCATATTTTTCTATTTCTTTCATAATCGATTCTTTCTCTGGTCCATCACCAGCAATATAAAACATAAAATCATTTCTCTTTTTCAATACATTTGCAATTTTGACAAATAGTTGATGGTTTTTCTCTTTGGATAATCTAGCTAATATCCCTATTTTATATGTAGATTCTTTCTTCTTCTGCTGGAATAAAAACTTTTCAATATCGACACCGTTATAAATTGTATTTATTTTTTCTTCTGCTACATGAATTGAAATTAAATTATTCTTTTCAAACTCACTTACTGTAATAATATTGTTTACATATTTATTCATGAAATAACGAAAAAGCGTTGGCATTTTCTTTTCTAATATCGTTACATTATGTTTCGTATAAACAATTTTCATCTTTTTTTTAATAAACTTTTGAATTAGAAAAGCATATAATACCATTCGCAAACTATTTGCATGAATAAGTTCTATCTTTCGTTTACAAATTTCGTTTCGTAAATAATAAATATTTCTCAAATGATTCCATCGACTAATTAATATAAAATTTTCTTTTCTAGTAAGAGATTCATATAGTTCTCCATCACCTGCAGCTGTATAAATCTTAAAATCATCATAACGCAAATTACTTTCCAATTTACAGAAATAGCTCTCAGCTCCGCCAGTTATCAATTTATCTGTCATCAACAGTATATTCATAATTGCGTCTTCCCAACTACATTGATTTTATTTTTTTATAAGCATGATAAGCATACTTACTAAAATAGTAAAAAATTTGCACCGAATTCAGTCGTTCTTGTTCCCTTAACAATTTCCAATACCGGAAAGCTGCTCTAATTTTATTTCTAGAAACAGAATTTGTAACAATTCTATATTTTGCTAACACTTGCTGTATCCCTTTTGCTTCATACCCTTCATGTAATAAGTTCAGCCATAACGCTGTATCTTCCGGCTGTATACTAGGCATTTCGACATATGGAATTTTTTCACGATCAATCATCACTGTTAAACAACCGATAATTGTATTTCCTACTAAATAATGATAGTCAACAGATTTTGGTGCACTCACTTCGCGATTTAATTCATTACCATTTTCATCAATTAAACTATACGACGCATATGAAAAAGCAATATTCATTTCTTCCATAAATAACAATTGTGTCTTCAATTTATGTGGCAACCATATATCATCACTATCTAAAAAGGCAATGTACCTTCCTCTTGCCTCTTTGATCGCTAAATTCCGAGCTTTAGCAGCACCGACATTTTCTTTTAATGATAATAACCTAATTCGTGAGTCTCCTTCTATTATCTTTTTAATTTTTGCGGCAGATTGGTCGGTTGAACAGTCATCAACGATAATCATTTCCCAGTTTTCATACGATTGATTCTGTACAGATGAAATTGTCTCACCTATAAATCGTATACTATTATAAGAAGGTGTTATTACAGAAACATAAGGCGGCTCGTTATGTGCTGATAGACATTTTACCATCTATCTTTCCCCTTCCTTCATATATTGAAATATACTTCACAACAACTGCTAAAAATAAAAAGAACGCTTCGTTAATAATGAGTGACAATGACATCATCTGAAATAAAAATGCAATCATAGTCAATAGAAGATATGGTTTTTCACGAAACAAAGTATGCTGCGCTAACTTGAACATTAATATGAATAAAAACGCGCTATATAGAAGAAAACCAATTGTACCCGATTCAGACAAAATTTCTAAAAATGTATTGTGTACATATAATTTTTCATTAAATTGATACTCATAATAATTCGAAAAGTTAAAAGCACCAATTCCAATATATGGATTGGATAAATAATATTTAAAAGCAGCTTCCCATAATGTAAATCTACCACTTCCATTATCATGAGAAAAATCAGAAATTCGTTTATTTAATATGTCATCTAATTGGCCCCCCATTACACTGTTCGATAAACTAAAAATAACTACACTAAACAATACTAAACTCATAATTATTTTTATTTTTTTGGCGAAACTAGACATACATATATATACAAAAACGACAAGCACAAGCGCTAATATACCCCCCCTTGAAAAGGTTAATAGACTCGTCGTAACACATAAAATTAACCCTAGGATGTTAGTGATATTTTGTAAATTCGTCATATAGTACATAAAAAATATTGTATTATAGAAAATAAAAATGTTAGGATCATCTAGCAATCCAATTAACCGTGGATATCCTCTATCCACTAATAACCCAGCAAAAATTTCTCTCTCTTCTCCACCGTATAAACTAAAGTATTGTAAACCGATTATATAGAGTATTAGACTTACAACATTAAATACTACTCCTACATAAGCAATAGATGATTCAAGTACCACTATTTCAGTATTCCCCAATAAATTCCTCATTATAAAATAGCATCCTAAAACGAGTAGCACGCCAAAAATCATACGAATACTAGCATTTAAATACATAGAAAGAATTCCACTTAAACAATAAATGAAATAAAACAGTAAAAATACAACTTCATGAAAATATAACTTTTGAATATGAAAGTTTTTAATTGTTAAACAAAAATATATGACTAAAAAAATCATATATATCTTCAATGAAAATCCAATATATAAATTGTATTTACTTAACATAACAAATAATATTAGAAAAATAATCCATCCCATCGATACTTTCATATTATTTTCCATAGGCTATATCCCCTGTTTCGTAATATAATCCTTTTTGCGTATTTTTCTTATAAAAGAAAGAAGAAGTTTTTTCAGCTCATAATCATATAGGAATATGGCAGCTACTACGATTAGTATATTAAGAACAAGCGCAATTAAATGATATGTATGCAATATATATTGCACTCCAATAAAGGTTACACCAAAATAAATTGTATACGGTATTACAATTTGGAATACAATTTTTTTCTTCACTACACTTACCGCTATGTATCCCACTAAAGCGACGATTTCAAATAAAACCATAGCATATGCCGCTCCTATCACTCCACCAATACTACTAAAGCTATAAAGCATAACCCCACCTATCACCAATGCTACACACTGCACAACAGTCCTCTTATTTTGACATCCACTCGTCGTTAAACCGTCAGCAATGGCAATATTTAAACTTTGTAGCACAATAAGAAATGATAATATTTGGAGTGGTTCTACTGCATTGCTCCATTCTTCATGAAAAAATATAGAAATAAAGTATGGTGCTAAATGATATAAACCGATCGTCATACATATTCCTACAATCGCCATTGATTTAATTTGAAGTAAATTTAATTTCGTATGCTCTTCTATATTATTCTGGTTATAATGCTTAAAGAGCACTGGAAAAAATGCACCTGCAATCACCCCTGGTACTTGATATAAAGCTGCCGGCATCCGGTACGCCACTGCAAAAACACCTACCATACTTAATGGTAATGTATAGTTCAGCAAGATAGGCGCTAATTGTGGCGTACTCATTATTAAAAAACCGCTAATAATAAAGGGAGTTAATTGCCAAAATAACGCTTTATGAATTACGACTTTCATATTCATTTTCGTCTTTCTTCTCATTATATATATACTGAATAAACCACCAATCATATACCCAAAAGCATATAAGCGAGCCGTTACATACACCGATAACTCTCCGAAAATACAAAAACATGTAATTATAATGACAACTGATGCTGATACAACTTTTATGAGCGCTATATACTTCATACGTTCCGTCAGTTGAAAATAGACAATCCCTATGTTTTGCCAAGTTAATCCTATTAACATGAAAAACATTACGTTTATCATCATATAAATTAAATTTTTATCCGCATACATATAATGAATAGCAATATAACCGATGATAGAAATAAAAATAAGTAAAATCATCCTTATTTTTATATACGATGATAAAATCTTCTCTAAATCTGCCCCATCCTTTGCACCTTCTCGAAGAAACGTATTACTAAGTCCTAAGTCTGTAAAAAATAACATAACAAACGTCACTGCTATGGCAACACTAAACATCCCATAATGTTGTGCGTTAAAAAAGTTTGCTAAAATAATTAAACTGACAGCCTGAAGAAGGTTAGCTAAAATCGTACTATAAAATAGATGGATAATATTATTTAGAATAGATCTACCCATACCAGTTCTCCTTTGCAAGTAACCTACTTACATATGTTGTTTGTTTGCATATAAATTTATCTCGCACCATTACCGTTCAATACAATTAAAACGGTCTTACATAAAATACGGATGTCCATCCGAATCGTTTTCATTTCAATATACTCCATATCCAGCCTCAACTTTTCCTTTGGATCAAGATTATATCCTCCATTTATTTGTGCCCATCCTGTTAATCCTGGTTTTACCATTAAACGATCCTTAAATTCTGGAATATACGTATCAAATTCATTATAAAAAAACTCTCTTTCTGGTCTAGGGCCTACAAAAGACATATCTCCTCTTAAAATATTTAAAAGTTGCGGTAATTCATCAATTCTCGTTTTCCTTATAAACAATCCAACTTTTGTAATTCTTGGATCATGTTCTTTTGCCCATTGTGGGCCATTTATCTCAGCATCCTTTACCATCGACCTTAATTTAAATACATTAAACTTCTTCCCGTTTATACCTAAACGTTCTTGAAAGTAAATTGGAGCCCCTGATGTTTCTAAAGTAATCATAATACAAAAGAACAACATAATTGGTATCGTTAATAGTAACAATATGAGTGAAAATATAATATCAAACAAGCGTTTTACACTTCGATTCAATATGCTAGGCTTCTCTTGAGCCGGAATCGTATACAACTTGGCTTGATTTGTTTCACGAATCATGGATCGTTACCCCCACATTCAAGAATATAAAATTATACCTATTAATTCACATTCTTTCCTATTTATATCAGCTATTACTTTTTGCACTGTACGTAGTGAATCTTTTCGCTTTTTAACTGCTAAGACCACTCCATCGCATTTCCCTGCAATAATGTGCGTAGCAGGAAGCTCAAATACTTCAGAAGAATAAAAGAAAATGTAATCAAAATCTTCTTTCCACTTAGCAATCGCATTATCAAATTCATCCATAGCAACTAAGGGCGTCCCTGTGTGTACTGTTTTTTTTGCAGGAATACAATATAAGTATTTAGACAAATTACTAGAAAAAGATTCATAATTACAGGGGGAAGAGCTTATGATATCATTTACTGTTATCATGTGATCACTTTGTAATAATACATGTAGTTTAGGGTCAGAAAAATTCACATCAATAAGTAATACCTTTTTCTTCATTTCCGCAAACACTAGACCCATATTTACTATAAGCGAGGCAACAACCCCTCTGTCCTTCGTTGAACTAACTGTGAACAGTTGTTTTCCAGATTTTTTCAACTCGTGATACACCGTATAAAACTGCTCTTTCATCAGATCATCATGCAGATCGAATGGCAGCTGTTTCTTTGTCCTAAACATCGACATGTTCACCTCGATATATAGATGATTGTTTATCAAACTCTGTAGGTTTCTTTTTTCTATTCGGTTTCATATTTATGTGACCAATAACAGAGACTGTTGTTATTTTCTCTAAATCCTGTTCCACGTATATACGTTCATCAAAATAATCTCGAAATACAGCTAAACCTATCCCAACAAAAAAACTAACAATTAAAGAAATAGGAATAATCAGTTGAAATTTCGGAAACAATTTTTCAGCCTGTTCCTGTAACTCAGGATCAGTCAATACTTTCACTCCTTGTACATTTGTGTACTGTTGAAAGCTTTTTTGTGATTGCTCTGCCAATGTCTTTACAATGTCTTTCACGACTTTCGGATTGGAATCTTTTACTGTAACAGTTACAATTTGTGAGTTGTCCGTATTCACCACCGAGATTTTTTGTGCTAATTCATAACTTGATTGCTCTAATTTCAAAGTTTTTTTGACTGTTGAAATAATTAATGGGCTTTTTAAAATATCGACATACGATGTTACTAGTTGCTTATTTTCTTGTGTTTTATTTGTTGAATTTTCCTTATTAAACTCATCTAAATTCCCAACAAGAATTTGCGTTGAATATTGATATGACGGCTTTAAAACATACATAGAGATAAGAACTAAAGAAGCGGTTAAACAACACATCGTTAAAATAATCGTTACGAATCTTCTTTTCAATAATTGTTGAAAATCTTTTATACTCATTTCTTGCTTCAATTATTTCACCGCCCTTTTCTGAATAACATCCTGCAAGTCACTCTTTACAGATAACCCTTTCTCCTTTCTATCCACTTGTTTTGTTACATACTTTCCGACTCTGAATGCAAATTTTTCTACATATATATACGAGAGCATTGCAAATATAAACGAAAAAATAAGCGAGAAAATTAAAATAATAGGCAACGGTAATATTTCATGGAGCATGTATACAAGGGAAAATAACGATATAATATGATATAAATAAAGACTGTAAGAAATCTTCCCCAAATATAACAAGTATTTATTACGTAGCAAGGACGACAAAGTTGATATTGACAAGCTTAATATAACAAATAGACATGCACTTATCGCCACTACGTAGTCTCGAAATATAAAATTATTGAGCACTTTAATTTCTCCAATAAGTCCTTCATACATAAAAAGTAAAATCGCAAATAAAAACCATGCAATTTTCGTGTTTTTAGTACAATTACTATAAAAAACTATTAAATTATTTTTATACTTCGCAACTAGTGCTCCTAGTAAAAACAGCACCGTGTAATGCAACGTTAACGCATAGCTCGTTAACGTTAAGCCCGAACGAAACAAAAATAATATTACGACAGAACATATACTAAAACTAAACAATAATAGTAATGAACGCCTTAACGTTTTTCGTAAACAAATCATCAAAATTAACGGAAAAATTATTGATATTCGCATTTCATGGACAAGTGACCAAATCACACCGTTATATGCATCTGTATTATATTTCCCAACCAATAAAATATGTTGCGCTATTAAGCTTGGAGAACTTTCAATCGTCCATGAGCGATTAAACCATTCACTTAAATAAGAAATACCATATTCACTAATTGTAGCCTGGCATATAATAGCTATAATTATTGCCACAATATAGGGAATATATATTCTGCATATACGTTTTAAAAGGTATGACCCATAGCTACTATAGGTTTTTTGAATAGATTCATACAAAACAAATCCGCTCAAAACAAAAAAGATAATAACAGATTCGTTACCACTACTAAAAATAAGACGAGCAGGCGTTTCTTTTAATAGATACACAACAAATGGTTTATTATCTTCATAACTGTAATTTTGAAATGCTGAAAAAATCATTAAATGATGACCGATCATTACTATTAATGAAGAAATCCCTCTTATAGAATCCAATTCTTCGTATCTCTTCATCTTTTTACATCAACTCCTACTGAAATGATAATAATCATTTCAAAGCGACATCTTTATTCATATTCCTCTCCTTTCTTTTCATTCCAATTTTTCATATTAAAATGATTTTATAGTATAAATTTGAGTGTATTGTAACATTTTTTTTAATATTATGAATAGCGAATCTCAAAAATTGGTATATACCAATTTCAACCTCGAAAAATGAGTAATATTGATAGAAAAACACTATAAAAATATCTTGCATATTTACATAAATTAAAGAGATGAATAGCGTTTTTTCAATATAAAATAAAAAAGATAGCCTATGCAGGCTATCTTTTTTATTTTATTTAATTACTGGCACCACTATATGCTACATGTCGTTTCTCAATTCTCTCTTCAATTTCTTTCATATTTTCTTTATTATTTAATAGTGATTGTTTATTTTCAATTAATAATTGTTTAAAAGATTTTCTCACTTTTTTTCTCATTTTCATTGTCCTCCTTGGGGGATGGTTTATATAAAAGATAAAGAATTATCTGTGTGTCCTTATAATAATTGATTGTTGTGAATTCTATTTGAACTTCATATGAAAATTCCGTTTATTTTCTGACAACTTTGTGAACACGAAAAAAAGAATCTCTAAAACTATGTTGAAATTAATTCACTTCATTATAAAAATTACTATTCCCATCAATTTTTATCATTATATCTTGTCGAAACATTTATATATTTAAAATTGAGTTCGACATAATTTTATTTACTATAATACTGTTTACAAAAACAAAAAGAAGGAGTCACCAAGTCAAATTTCGACTTATGCAACATCCCTCTTTCCAAACTATTTATAGCATATTTATTAATATTTCAGGTCTTCCCCAATTCATTTCTTCACAAACAAATCTAAGTTTTTCTTCATCCATTGTGTGTAATCCCTCTTCTAGTGAACATGAAATTGGAACTTCACAGTGAATTTGTGCTAATTGCAACGAAATATTTAAGTTCTCTAAATCACTTTCAATCTTCGTACGCTGCGCTTTTGTTAATGATTCTACATTTTCTAGTACAGCGGATACTGTTCCGTGCTCTTGAATAAGCTTATACGCTGTTTTTTCACCGATACCTTTTACACCTGGATAATTATCACTTGTATCTCCCATGAAAGCTTTTGCATGGACGATTTGCCACGGCTCTACACCTTTTTCTTCCATGATTTTCTCCGGTGTGTAATATTCGTAATTTCCAATTCCTTTACGCAGAAGCATAACTGTAACGTTCTTATCAACAAGTTGAAGTAAATCTGTATCACCAGTTAAAATATAAACTTCAGCTTCATTGCAATATTGTTTTGCAAGCGTACCGATACAATCATCGGCTTCGTAGCCTTTCATACCGATAACTGGAATGGATAATTTCGCAGTCATTTCTTGCACTAAATCAAATTGAGGAATTAATTCTTCTGGTGGCGCTGCACGATTTGCTTTATAATTCGAGAACGATTCTGTTCTAAATGTCGTACTTCCCATATCCCAGCATGTAACGATATGTGTTGGTTCGATCGCTTGCGTAGCTGTTAACAAGTGTTTCATATAACCATGAATCCCGTTCGTAGGGGTTCCATCTTGTCGTTTCATAAATTGTCCGTAGACACTTGTTGCGTAAAAAGCACGAAATAATAGTGCCATACCATCAACTAATAATACTTTTTTCATAATTCCTCTCCTATTAAAAAAATAATAACCTCACGTTATCACGTAAGGTTATATAAATAGATTACCATTCTACGTTTTTGCTCAACTTTGTCTATTATACATGGTTTTTGTATATTTAGCACCATTAACACATTAAGACATCCTACTACAACAAGTATGCAATATGCCTGAATACGTATTTTTCCCAGTAGAAACAACGACAGCCTTTGCATTTCCACTAACAATATGCGAACCTTTAAAACATACATTTTCAAGCTCAAGTGGATTATAATCTTTCATCCGTTTTAATGGAATAAATCGTTTACGTTCAAGGTGATAGCAGCTTTCAAACTTCTCTATACTCGCTTCGTTTCCCGTTAACACAGACTCATTCACTAATAAATCATCTGCATAAATAATACGTACATCAGCTGGCACAGCATCTCCAGCCGAAAGAAAAATCATATCTCCAGGTACAAGTTCTTGCACTGGTATCTCCATCATTTTCAGTTCACTATTTAGCCCTGTACTACTAGAACATTCTACTCTAGATACAGTAATCGTTTCACGTTGTAATTCATCACACACACGTTGTTTTGAAAAACCTGGAATCATGCCACCAAGCTTCATCATTACTTCTGCAAGAATTGCTCTTTTTGAAGTTAGTTCGTTTCGGCCATATACTTGAATACGTTTTTGCGCCTCTTTCATTGATAGTCCGTCTCTTGTTGTTTTAAAATATGCAAATACAGATTTTACATCTCTTGTTGCAATTTCAATTAATAAATCTTTATTTTTTTGGAGCATTGTTTGTTCTTTTATTGATTTTTTATTTAGTTTATATGACGTGTTACCCACAGTTTTGTTTGCATATAACATATTATCGTCTCCTCCTTTACAACATAGGAAGAAACGCTTTGTTTCTCAATTTATCCACTTTGCTGTGAAAGTGTCTAGCGCTTTATAAACGCTACATTGTGATAAATATAGAGGGAGGAACAAATCGTTTCCTGCCTACATCATATATTTTTGATTTGAAGTATATGGGTAACGGAACCGAGTCAGAATTTGACATGCTCCTCACCTCCTCGTTTAATTTTATATTTTATACTATGATATTACTCATAGCTTGGTAACAAAAAAGACCCCTACCCTTAAGAGAGTAGTGGCCATTACATACACAAATAAACGATTTCTAATATAATTAGAAATCTACGGACCTCTCCCTCGCCGAGTTTTAGCACTGTATAGCATAGGTACATTACCAGCTACGTTAAGAAAAACCTTAATTCGATCATTCCTGTTGACCCATTGGCGTCTCTCGACATTTTTGGGCAGTAGCATTTCTCTATACAGGAGCCTCACCTAACAGAGACTTATTTTCATTACATTGAAAATGTTACTCTTATTTAAATTAGATGTCAACAGTAGCCTACAATTTTTTCAAAAGGTATGGCAAACTAACGTATATAAAGTGAAACTTTAATCAGTGGGGGTTTTGTTCATCCCCCACTGATTATTAG